>NZ_JCACVY010000009.1:0-62447 GCF_058833935.1 Roseomonas sp. TS2
CGGCCCGCCTCGCGCAGCTGCTCCTCCATTTGGTCGAAGCTGGGCTGCATCTTCGAGGGCACGGCCTGCCGGCCGACTTCGACGCAGATCTGGGGCGACAGATTCTCCAGGTAGCTGGAGATCACCACGCGGGCGACATCCAGCATCCGCTTCTCCTCCTCGAAAATCGCTTTCAGGCGCGAAGCCATGGGGCCGATCAGCCCGTAGGAGAGGAACACGCCGAGGAAGGTGCCCACCAGCGCTGCACCGATCATCCGGCCCAGCACTTCCGGGCTTTCGCTGATGGCGCCCATGGCCTTGATGACGCCGAGCACCGCCGCGACGATGCCAAGCGCCGGGAAGGCGTCCGCCATGCCCTGGATGGCCTTGGCGGGCTTCAGGTTCTCGTTGTGCCGCTTCTCGATGGTGCTTTCCATCATTTCGCCGACGCGGTGCGGGTCCTTGTTGTTGAGGGTGATGGTCCGCATCGTGTCGCAGATCAGGCCGCGCAATGCCGGGTCCTGCGTGAGGCGGGCATAGCGGCTGAAGATCGGCGAGGCCTCGGGCTTCTCGATATGCTTCTCGAGCTTGGCCGCGCCTTCCTTCTGGTGCGTGCGCAGCAATAAATAGAGCAGGCAGAGCACATCGCTGAAATCCTTCCGGTTCCAGCGTGAGCCCTTGAAGACAAGCCCGAAGGATTTGAGCGTCTTGGCGACGAGGGCGCCGTCACCGCCGATCA
The DNA here is from genome assembly GCF_058833935.1 of Roseomonas sp. TS2. Lineage (NCBI taxonomy): Bacteria > Pseudomonadati > Pseudomonadota > Alphaproteobacteria > Acetobacterales > Roseomonadaceae > Roseomonas > Roseomonas sp. TS2. The sequence continues at coordinate 719 of NZ_JCACVY010000009.1, forward strand.
GCAGCGTCATGAAGCCGCTGCCGCCGATGATCATCATCTCGGGCCCGACAGCCCCGAGAATCACGCCCATCTTGCCGCCGGCAATCAGGTACCCGCCGAAGACGGCAACGAAAACTCCGAGGATTCCGGCGATCTGGATCATCGACTGGGGCGGCCCCGCATGTTGCGACGGTCGGGCCAGGATCTGCCCGCGCCAAGGCTCTTATCATTTCGCGCCTTTCTGTGCTATGAGCATTTTTCGCAAACCGTGAGGTCCGCCATGCCCCTTCCCGCCGCTCTCGGCACCGCGCTGGATCAGGCCGGTCTGAATGCCACGGCGCGCGCCCGCACCGAGAAGATCGGCCGCTACACCGTCGATGCCCAGGTGACTGGCGCATTGCGAAACGCCGCCAAGGCAACGGGCATGGGCTTCGAGGTGCTCGCCGCCAAGGCCGCCATGGAAAGCGGCTTCCGGGCCGAGGCGCAGGCCTCCACCTCCTCGGCGCGCGGCCTGTTCCAGTTCATCGAGCAGACCTGGCTGGGCGTGGTGCAGGCGCACGGCGCCGAGCACGGCCTGGCCAACGAGGCCGCCGCCATCACCCGCACCGGCGGGCGCTACATGGTCTCCGACCCGGCGCTGCGCAGCCGCATCCTGGCGCTGCGCGATGACCCCGACATCTCCGCCCGCATGGGGGCGGAGCATCTGAAGGACATCTCCGACGCCCTCTCCCCCGTCCTTGGCCGCAAGCCGGATGCGACGGAGCTTTATCTCGGGCACTTCCTCGGCGTGCGCGGCGCCACGGAAATGCTGCGGGCCGCCAGCAACGACCCTGGCACGGCCGCCAGCAGCATCCTGCCCGATGCCGCGCGTGCCAACCCGGCCATCTTCCGCGGCGCCGATGGCGCGCCGCTCTCCGTCCGGCAGGTGATGGACCGGCTGCGCGAGCGAGTCGGGCAGACCTATGCGCAGCTCGGCATGAACCCCCCGGCCGGGCCGGTGACGCTGGATCCCACGGCGCTGGCCAGGCTGGCCAAGCCAGGCACAGCCCAGCCCAGCGAGGAGCCGCGCTGGTGGGGCAGCGGCGCGCCGGCGCGGGTGGCGCATACGCAGGAGCAGGCGATGGTCTCCACCCTCGTGGAGGTCTTTACCCGGATGAACCGGATTGGCGCGATGCGGGGTGGCGAGGATGGCCGCAACCTGCCCGCCGAGGTGGTGGAGGCGCTGCGGGGCCAGCAGCCCGCGCCGGCCGCGGCAGCCGGCGCACAGAAGGCCTACACGGCCAGCCAGAGCATCTGAGGAATCCAATTCCGCCGGGGTGGAAAGCCGCGCCGGCGGATGCCTCAGGCGCTCAGGCTTGCCAGGGGTGGCTCCTGCCGCGACAGACGGCGATCATTCTCCCGCCGTACCTCGGCGCCATGCCGATGGCCGGTTGTATAACAGTGCCACAGCGCGATCTGCATGAAGGCCCGCAATTCCGCTGGCAGGTCCGGCGGTGCAGGCATTTCCAGGGTCTGCCAACGGGCAGAATCCTGCGGGTCTTTCGAAGACAGGCCGTCGCGCCGGCCTTGTGCCACCGCATGAGCCAGCAGGGCCTGCACGGCGCCCTCCCACAGGGCCCCATTCGTTGCGGCGGAACTTTGTCCAGCCATCGTCGTTCTCCAAGCCGAGCTTTTGTCGGATTTTCGCATTATGCACGGTATGCGAAATTCATCAAGCGAGCCAAACATCTTTCCTTCCGTCGTCGCAACCCTTACGGCGTTTTGCGAAAAATTGTGGAAGTTGCGGGAGAGTTGCCAAGCTTCTGATCCTCCGCGGAGACACCGCCATGAGCCTGTCCTTCCGACCGCGCTTCTCGCCTCTGCCGGCTCTCGCCGTCCTGGGTGCCGCAGGCATTGGCGCGAGCTTCGGCGGCATGCCGGAACTCTCGCGTCCGTCCGGGTCCGTACCCCTGATGTCCTTGGCCATGATGGCGAGCGTGGCGGGGTGGATGTGGTGGCGCAATCGCGGCCTGAATGGCCGCTTCTCGGCCCTGGGGCTGGAGGTACGGCCGCTGGCGGTGCGCCCGGCGCAGCCCGAGGGGCTGCTGCGCTTCTCGCTGGCCTCCCCGCGGGGCTGGCAGGCGCGGCAGGGCACATGGTGCCTGGAACTGACGCGGGGCCGCGCCGCGGAAGCCGGCTGGTCGCTGGCGCTGCGCCCGGCGCGCTTCACCGCCCGGCATTGGCCGCTGGCGCATGCCGCAACGCTGGACGGGTTGCTGAACCTCGCGCGCCGGCTTGCCACCCGGCCAGGCCTCCTCCTGCCGGAAGGGGCGCAGGAAGTGACCACATGGCTGGAAGGCGACCTCGAATTCGTGCTGCCGGTGGCGCAGCAGCGGATCATGGCGTTGGCAGAGGGCGGATACGCGCTGCGCAACGCGGCTGCCTGGCGCGCCATCTCGCCGCAGACCGCGGACACCATGCTGGCCCAGGGCAGTCCCGTTCCCACAAGTGGCCGCTGAGCCTGCACGCCCGCCTGCCATGGCAGGCGGGCGCCTGAAGGATCAGGGTGTCTGGGGTGTACGGAAGGCTTCCCGGCGGCCGGCGATTTCCTGCGTCACCGCCAGCGCCGCCGGCGGCTCCATCTGCGCCATGATCGGCCCCGCCTGACGCTCCGGGATCTTGAGCAGGATGATGGCGGCGCGTGGCGGCTCCAGCCGCTCCAGCACCTTTGCCGCCTGTTGCGGGCGCATGTTCACATAAAGTGCCACCAGCGCATCGATATCGGCCTCCGCCGCGGTGCTCTCCCGCACGACGAGCTGCTCGATCTCTGTCCGCAGCCGGATCAGCTCGGCGATCTGCGCGCGGGCCATCGCATCGGCGGCCTGCAGCCGCGCCTCGCGCGCCTCCAGGGATCGCTCGCGCCGGTCGATCTCCGCCTGGCGGCGCATCACCTCGGCCAGCAGGCGCGCCTCACCGGGCCGCTCCTCGCCGAGCGGATTGGCGCGCACCGGCGCAGCCAGCACGGAGGAGACGTTCGGTGTGGCGATGACGCCCTCGCGCAGCGTCACCGGTTGTTCCGGCACAGGGCGCGGCGCTTCCGGCGAGCGAGAGAAGGCCGTGCTGAAGCCCGGCATCACCGGCCAGGCTGGTCCTTCCATCAGGTTGGAAATACGGCCGGGCAGCAGCGCCGCCAGGCCCAGCGCCATCATCGGCAGACCCAGGCGTGGCCCCAGCAGGCGGCGCCGGGACGGGGCGAGGTCAGGCGGGTAGGAGGTCATGATGCGATGTCCTGGCGATCAGTCGAGCTTCACGCGGATGGTGCGCTGGGCCGGCACGGCGGCGGCCGCCGCCGGCCCCGAAAGGTCGGCGAAGAGCAGCTCGGCGGCCAGCACCCGCTCCAGCGGCGGTTCGGCCGGCGGGCTGGATGGCAGGGGGACCTGCAGGGAGGCCGACAACGGAGCCGGCAGCGGGGCTGACAAGGCCGCCGCCAGGGAGGCCGGGGGTGAGGCCGGGGGGAAGGCAGACACGTCCACGATCGGCGGCTCGGCCGACGCGGGAAAGGCCGGCGCCGGCCGGGCGGAGAGGCGGTCGGCCAGGCCGAGCGGCTCCACCAGCTCGCGCGGCGGCGCGGCGGCACGCGCGGCATTCAGCTTGCGGTTCTGCCGCAGCGCCTGGTCGAGCCGCAGCGCCACCTCCTCGGCATTGCGCGAGGCGGCCGAGAGCTCCTGCGAGAGGCGCCGGCAGGCGGTGATCTTGCTGTCCACCTCGGCGATGCCGTCGCGCACCTTCTGCACGATGCCGCCCGCCGAGGCATCGAGCCGGCGGGAGGCCTCGTCGAGTTGGGCGATCACCTCGCCCGCGCCCTCCAGGGCGCTGCGCAGGCGCCCCATCCTCCGGTAGAGCAGCGCGATCCATCCCGCCTGCGCGGCCAGCACCGTCAGCGCAGAGGCGTCGAGGATCTGTGTCAGCGTCATGGGGGTTTCTCCTCACCCGTCCTGGCTGATCGGCGTATCGCCGGGCCAGCCCTTCTCGATCACGCACTCCTCCACGCGCAGAACCACCCGATCGTCCTTCGAGGCGATCACCGCGCGGCAGACCATCAGCCCCTCGCAATGCACGTCAATCGGGTCCTCCTGCCGGCGGTCCAGCATGAAGACCGAGCCGGGCTGCCAGGAGGCCACCTCGGAGAACGGCACCGTCCGTTCCTCGATCACGGCAGTCAGGTCGACCGTGGCGCGGGGCAGCTCCTCGGCCAGGTGGCTGCGCCAGATCGTGTCGCCGCCCTGCTTCTTGCCGAGCACCTCCTGGCTCAGCAGGTCGCGCACCGGCTCCAGCGAGGCGAAGGGCAGCAGGAAGTCAATGTAGCCGCCGCGGCCTTCCATGGTGATCTCGGCGCGGAAGGTCAGCGCCGGCGCGGTGGGCTTGGTGATCAGCGCGTAGGTCGGCGTGATCTCGAAGCGTTCCAGCCGGAAGCTGGCGGGCGAGACGGCCTCGAAGGCCTTGCTCAGGTCGTTGGTGACGACCGAGACGAACTTCTCGACGAAGGTGCGCTCGATGGCCGTGTAGGGCCGCCCCTCGATCGGCTGCAGCGCGTTGCGCCGGCCGCCGAGCAGGATGTCGACCAGCGAGCCGATCAGCCGCGAATCGAGGGCGGCGAGGCAGTAGCCGTCCCACTCCTCGATGCGGATGATGCCGATCAGCGCCGGCAGGGTGATGGTGTCGAGGAAGGCGCCGACGCGCACGGGGCGCGAGCGGTCGATGACGACATCGGCGTTGTCGGCGGTGAACTTGCGGCTGGAGCTGGTCATCAGCCGCGCCAGCCGATCCACCACGATGTCGAGCATCGGCAGCTTCTCGTAGCGCACCGCGCCGCCGACCAGCGCCTCCAGCCCGCGCCGGGGCGCTTCCGGCTCGGCCGGGCCCTCGGGGCCGCCGAACAGGTCGTCGATGTCGCCCTGACCCATGGCGACGCCGGCGGCGCCCCAGTCGGCCATCGGGTCGATGGCGGGATCTTCGCCGCCCTCGGGCGGTGTCTCGGCGCCGCTCATCGCTCAGGCCACCACGAAGCCGGTGATCAGCACGTCGCGCACCTTGCCCGGGCCCAGCACCAGCTCGAGCCGCCGATGCAGGTCGCCGCGCAGGCGGTCCATGGCCAGGGCGCCCTCCATCTCGCCATCGCGCAGGGTGCGCAGGTAGAGGATGAGGCTGTCGTAGATGCGGGGGCTCAGCAGGTCGGTCTGCACCAGCGCCGGGTCTCCCATCACCTCCACCGCCAGCTTCAGGCGGAGCTGGCGCGGCCGCCCCGCATTGGGCAGCGAAAGAGTCATCTCCGGGAACTCGACGAAGCTCGGCTTGCCGGGCGAGGCCGGCGTGCTGGCCATCTCCGTCTCCTCGGCGGGCGTGCGGCCCAGCAGAGCCTGCACCTTCTCGGACAGGCCGGGCACCAGGAACCAGGCGCCCGCCGCCCCGCCGCCGAGCAGGACCGGCAGCAGCAGCAGTATCAGGAGCAGCCGCTTGCGGCCCTTTTTGGCGGGCGCCTTTTCCTGATTTTTCGCGGATTTGTCCGCGGGTGTCGAAGGCATGGTCGGCGGATCTCCCGGCGATGGCGATTTTTCGCGCGACAAGCGGAGTGGTGGCAGATATAAACCGACGTGTTCTCGCATGCCATGCTAAAAACGCTGGTGGCAGCATGGCGGGGAGAGGAGGCAGGGTCCTGGCGGCGTGATGGAGCCGAAGCCTTCGGCGCCGACGCATCTGCAGCGAGCATGGGGCGATAGAAGGTCGATGCAGCAAGTAAAGACCCTTGGACCTGGTCTGGATCTGGGGGGGCTGGGCACGAGCCTGGGCCGGCTTGGTCCTGCGAAAATCGGCGCCTTGCTGGCAGTGGCCTTGGCGGCTGTGCTGGCTGTTGTGCTGGTGGCCCGCTCTGCCGGGGCGCCGAACGGCCTGCTCTATGCGGGGCTCGAGGCGGCCGAGGCGGGACGGATCGCGGCACGGCTGGAGGAGCTGAAGGTTCCCGTCGAGGTGCGGCCCGACGGCTCCATCTTCGTGCCGTCCGACCAGGTGCCGCGGCTGCGCATGCAGCTGGCGGCCGACGGCCTGCCGCGCCAGGGCGGCGCCGGCTACGAACTGCTCGACCAGGCCAGCCCGATGCAGATGACCTCCTTCATGCAGCGCATCCAACGGCTGCGCGCGCTGGAGGGAGAGCTGGCCCGAACCATCGTCACCATGCAGGGCGTGCGCGCCGCGCGGGTGCACATCGTGCTGCCGGAGCGGGAGAGCTTCTCGCGCGATGCGCCGCCGCCCACCGCTTCCGTCACCGTCACCACCAACGGCAACCAGCGGCTGGGCGCGGCGCAGGCCGCGGCCATCCGGCTGCTGGTGGCCGGCGCCGTGCCGCGGCTGCGGCAGGAGGATGTCTCGGTGGTCGATCCCACCGGCGTGGTGCTGGCGGCCGATGGCGGCATGGGCGCCATCGCGGGGCGGATCGGCGAGATCCGCGCCGGGCATGAGATGGCCCTGCGGAAGGCGGTGCTGGACCTGCTGGAGCCGCTCGTCGGCCGGGGCAGGGTGCGCGCCGTGGCCTCCGTCGAGATCGAGGGCGCCCGGGTCGTCGCGCGCCAGGAGACCTTCGACCCGTTGGGCCAGGTGGAGCGCGGCCGCCAGAGCCAGAACGAGCAGGAGAGCAGCGAGGACGGCCGCGGCCAGGCGCCGGTGACGGTCGGCCAGAACCTGCCGAACCAGCAGGTGAACCAGGCCGCCAACCGCAGCGCCTCCACCAGCCAGCGGACCAACGAGACGGTCAATTTCGAGATTTCCTCCAAGGTGGAGGAGACGGTGCGCGAGCCGGGCGCGGTGCGCCGCGTCAGTGTCGCCGTCGTGGTCGATGGCATCATGGATGCCGAGGGCAACGCGCAGCCGCGCCCGAAGGAGGAGCTGGAGCGGCTGGCCGCGCTGGTGCGCTCGGCCGTCGGCTACGACCAGCAGCGCGGCGACCTGGTGACGGTCGATACGCTGCGCTTCCTGCCGGATGAGGGGCTTGGCACCCTGGCCGCGGCCGACGCCGGCGGCATCACCCTGAACGGAGCGCAGCTGGCGCTGCTCGGCGGCGGTGTGCTGCTGGCGGGTAGCGCGGGCCTGCTGCTGTATCGCCGGCGGCGCCGGCGGATCGCGGCGGCTGCGGCGGCTGCGGCGGCAGCCGCGGCAGCGGCGGCGGAGGCGGCTGCGGTCGAGACGATGGACGATGCCATCGCCACGGTCGGCCAGGACATCCAGATCCGCCTTTCCTCGCTGAACGCGCTGAACGAGATCATCGACCAGCGGCCGGATGAGGCGCTGGCGGTGGTGCGGAGCTGGATCGAGGAGGGCACGCCGGCATGATCGTGCGCCCCTTCCAGCCGCCCCCGCTGCGGGTGCTGATCGCCGACGAGGATGGCAGCACCGCCGCGCGCCTGGCGGCCGAGGAGCGCATCCGCCTCCAGGCGCTCGAGCTTGGCCGGCAGCGCGGCTTCGAGGAGGGCATGGCGCGGGGCCGCAGCGAGGGCGAGGCGGCCAGCCGCGCCCTGGCGGAGCAGGCCATGCAGGCCGCCCTGGCCACGCGCGGCCAACAGGGTGCCGTCGCCGCATCCGAGGCGCTGCAGGCCCTGCTGAAGCGCCGGGCAGAGGACCGCCGGCAACTGGATGCCGAACTGCGCGCCGCGCTCGTGGCGGCGCTGGAGGCAGTCTTTCCCGTGCTGCTGGCGCATGCCGCGGGCGGCGAGGTCGCCGCCCTGCTGGCGCAGGCGCTGACCGAGCGCGGCACCGACACCATCACCCTGCAGGCCCACCCCGATACGCTGTCGGCCGCGGAGCAGGACGGCTTTCCCGCCGGGCCGCTGCCAGACCGCATCCGCCTGCTGCCCGACCCGACGATGCCCCCGGGCCAGGCCGAGGCCAGATGGACCAATGGGGGCCTCCTCTACGATCCGGCGGCGCTGATGGCGCGGGTGCTGGCCATTCTGGGCGACACGCCGGCGGATGACACGCCACAGGAGAAGCAGCAGTGAGCGAGAGCGCCCCCAACGAGAACCCGTTCCTCGCCGAGCGCAAGCCCCGCATCATGGACATTCCGGTGAATGTGCAGGTGGTGCTCGGCAACAAGCGCCTGCCGATGGCCGCGCTGTTCAACCTCAGCCGCGGCTCGGTCATCGAGTTCGACAAGAAAGTCGGCGAGCCGATCGACCTGATGGCCAATGAGCGGCTGATCGCCCGCGGCGAGATCCAGATCACCGATGATGGCCGGCTGTCGATCTCCATCACCGAGATCGTCTCCTCGTCCAGCTGACCCCGACCTTTCCCGAGAGCGCGCAGAATGCCGCTTCCTCTCTCCCGGCTGGCGCCGACACTCTGGTGGGGCGGGCTGTGCGTCGTGCTGCTCCTGATGCTGGCCTCGCCGGCGCTGGGGCAGAGCGTCTCGCTCAACCTTGGCCCCTCAGGCGGGCAGATGGCCGCCAGCGGCGGCCAGAGCCTGACCACCAACGTGGTGGCGCTGATCGTCGCCACCACGCTGCTGGCCATGGCGCCGGGGCTTCTGGTGGTCGCCACCTCCTTCACCCGCATCGTCGTCGTGCTCTCCATGCTGCGCACGGCGCTCGGCCTGCAGCAGTCGCCGCCGAATACCGTCATCGTCAGTTTGGCGATGTTTCTCTCCGCCTTCGTCATGGCACCCGTGCTGGAGCGCGCCTGGAACGACGCGGCGCGGCCGCTGATCGAGGGCGCCATCACCGAGGAGCAGGCGGCCGAGCGGGCCATCCTGCCCTTCCGGGGCTTCATGGAGGCCAATGTGCGGGAGCGCGACCTGGCGCTGTTCATCGACATCGCCAAATGGACGCCGCCGCAGGGGGAGGCCGCCACGCTCAGCCGCTCCGAGCGGGCCGCGGTGCCGCTGCACATCCTGGCCGCCGCCTTCGTCATCTCGGAGCTGAACAAGGCCTTCCAGATCGGCTTCCTGCTGTTCCTGCCCTTCCTGGCGATCGACATCGCCATCAGCTCGGTGCTGATGGGCATGGGCATGATGATGCTGCCGCCCGTGGTGGTCAGCCTGCCGTTCAAGCTGATCTTCTTCGTGCTGGTGGATGGTTGGACGCTGGTGGCCGGCGCCCTGGCACGGAGCTTCACCACATGAGCGGCGCCGTGCCGCGCCGCCTCCGGCGCCGCCGCGCCCTGGCCTCCGCGCTGCGCCGCGCCGCGGCGCAGGAGGGCGAGGCGGCACCGGGGGTGGCAGCCCTGGCAGCGCGGGTACAGGCCATTGCCGACAGCCAAGGCGTGATCCTGCCGCCTGAAGCCGATCTGCCGGAGCGCCTGGCCCGGCTGGAACGCGGCGCGAGCCTGCCGCCCGAGCTGGCACCGGTTCTGGCCGCCCTGCTGCTGCCCCTCTTCCGCCTGCGCCTCGACCCGCGGAGCACCGACCGATGAAAGCCCCCGAAGCACGCCGCGCCGTGCGCCCTGTCGAGACCAAGTCCGACCCGCTTGCCGATGTGGCGGTCCTGTTCATGGCCCTCGACGAGAACCGGATACAGACCCTGTTCGACAGGCTGGAGGAGCATGAGATCCGCCGCGTCAGCCGGGCGATGGCCAATCTCGGCAAGGTGGACATCGACCAGGTGGAGCGGGTCATCACCCGCTTCCGCCACGAGGTGGGGCGCACCGGCACCGTGATCGGCACCGCGGAGACGACGGAGCGCCTGCTGCGCCGCATGCTGCCCAATGACAAGGTCAGCGAGATCATGGACGAGATCCGTGGTCCCGAGGGCAAGACCATGTGGGAAAAGCTGGCCAACATCTCGCCCGAGGTGCTGGCCACCTACCTGCGCACCGAGTTGGCGCAGACCTCGGCGGTGATCCTGGCCAAGCTGCCCGCCCAGCACGCGGCACGCGTGCTGACCCTGCTGCCCAAGACCTCGGTGGACGAGATCGTGCTGCGCATGGTGCGGATGGACAGCATCCAGAAGGGCGTGCTGCAGGACATCGAGCAGACGCTGCAGAAGGAGTTCATCACCAATCTCAGCCGCAGCTACGAGCGCGACAGCTCGCAGATCGTGGCCGAGATCATGAACCGCGCCGACAAGGGGCTGGTCGAGCACCTGATGCGCCAGATCGAGGCGCGCGAGCCGATCGCGGCCAGCCGCATCAAGCGCATCATGTTCACCTTCGACGACCTGATCCGCGTCGACCGCAGCACCTTCGCCACGCTGGTGGCCGAGTGCCCGGCCGACAAGCTGCAGATTGCCCTCACCGCCGCCAGCCCCGAGCTGCGCGAGCTGTTCCTGGGCAGCATGTCCGAGCGCGCCGCCACCATGATGCGCGACGAGATCGAGAACATGCCCGCCCAGCGCCGCAAGACCGTGGAGGATGCCCAGGGCGACCTCATCACCATTGCCAAGCGGCTGGCCGATGAAGGGCGGATCTTCATTCTGGACGAGGACGAGGTGGGCGAGAACTGAGGCGGGAGGGAGGGCAAGGGACCGCATGACATCGCGCGAGGACAGGCTGGGGCCAGTGCTGCCCGTCTCCGCCCCTGCCGAGCGCGAGGCTGGCGCCGGCTACGCCGCGGCGGCGCGGGCGCTCAGCGCCGTTCCGCCGCTTGGCCGCGCCCTGGCGGAGGCCGATCCGCCAGGGCATCCGCGCCTGCGGGCCGAGGCCTTCCTGGAGGCTGGGGCGGCACCGCTCCTGCCCGGCGGCACCGCGGGGCTGACCCTGCCATTGGCCCTGGCGCTGCTGCGGCCGGAGCCCGGACGATGGCTGGGAGCGGAATGCCTGGAAGCGCTCGCCGCCGCATTGGGGCTGACGGCCGCGGAGACGCGCGCGCTGCTGGACGCCCCCCCGCAGCCGCCCGCCCTGCTGGGTGAGGCGGCACTGTGGAGTGGCCGCAATGTGCCGCTGCTCAGCCCTGCAGGCGGGCTGCTCTGGATGGCGGTGTTCTGGCGGCCCGACCGTTTGGGACGGACCCTGCGGCCGGACCGGAATGCCCTGGCCGTGCGCTTCGCGCTCCCTGCCACGGGCAAGGTCGAATGGCGTGCCAGGCTGGAGGAGGACCGGCTGGACGCCGTGATGGAAACCGAATACCCGCTTTCGCGAAATTTCCTGGCGGATTTGCAGGACGCCTTCCTGGCTGTGCTGGATGCGCTGCGTCTGCAAGGCAGCTTGACGGTGCGGCACACGGATCAGGAGCGCGGGACTTGAAATGCGAAAAACGATCAATGTAAAGATGATCTCCGCCAAGGAACAGGCCACCCCGCCGCATGAGCGCCGATGACCACCTGAAACGCCCGATCATCATCAAGCGGCACCATGGCGACCATGATGAGGAGCATGGCGGCCAGTGGAAGATCGCCTACGCCGACTTCGTCACGGCGATGATGGCCTTCTTCCTGGTGATGTGGCTGCTCTCCAGCACCTCTGAATCGCAGCGCGAGGGCATCGCGCAGTTCTTCAGCGCCTCCAGCATCCTCGACCTGCCCTCCGGCAATGGCGCGCTGGATGGTGGCCGCTCGGTCCTCGTGGCGGGCGATGACCGCCAGGATTCCCTGACTCGCACCGAAGATGGCGGAATGCCCCAGCAGAATGAGGCGAGCGAGGCGGTTATCAGCGCCAGCCAGGATACCGAAAGCGTACCGATGCGCGACCCGATCGAGCGCCAGCGCTTCGAGGCGATGAAGGCCGAGCTGGAGCGCCAGATGCAGAGCGAGGCGATGCGCGAGCTGGCCCAGAACATCCAGCTGGAGCTGACGCCCGAGGGATTGCGGCTGCAGATCTTCGACCGTGACGGCGCACCGATGTTCCTGCCCGGCGCCACGGAGCCGACCCCGCGCCTGTCACGCATCCTGGAGGTGGTGGGCGGCGTGCTGGCCACCGTGCCGAACGAGGTGGTGGTGGCCGGCCATACCGATGCGCAGGCATTCTCGCGCGGGCAGTACGGCAATTGGGAGCTGTCCACCGACCGCGCCAACAGCGCGCGGCGTGCGCTGGAGCGCACGGGCGTCACGCCGGACCGCATGTTCCGCGTCGAGGGCAAGGCTGCGGTCGAGCCGCTGGTGCGGGAAGCGCCGAACGATCCGAGGAACCGCCGCATCGCCGTGACGGTGCTGCGCTCTGATGTGGTGGCCGAGGCCCGCGCGGCCGCGGCGCGCCGCAACACTCCCGAGCCATGGCGGTGAAACCGCGCGGCTCCTCCGGCCTGCCGGCAGAAGCCGGCGCCGGTCCCGACCCTATCCGGCCGGCTCGTGCCGGCCATTCCCCGTGCCACGCTGCTTTGTGAGGGACCGCCGATGACGGCCATCAATGCCCTGCGTACCAGCACCTCGGGCCTGAACGCACAGGCCACCAAGCTTGCCGGTATCTCCAACAACATCGCCAACAGCTCGACCGTCGGCTACAAGCGGGTCGATACGCAGTTCGAGAGCCTGGTGCTGGAAGGCTCCAGCAACGGCTCCTATGCCATGGCCGGAACCGCCGCCAAGAACCGCGTCGAGATCAGCAAGGTCGGTCAGGTGCAATCCACCGGCGTGGACACCGACATCGCGGTGAACGGCAACGGCTTCCTGGTGGTGAACGAGGAGGCGGGCAGTGGCGGCAAGTACCTGGCCACCCGCGCCGGCTCCTTCCGCCCCGATGCGCTGGGCAACCTGGTGAACTCGGCCGGCTACTATCTGCAGGGCGTCAAGCTCGGTGCCGATGGCGAGCCGCTCGGCACGCTGGGCGACAACAATGTCGACAGCCTCTCGACCGTCAACGTCAACAACATCAGCGTGGCCTCGGCGCCCACCACCGAGATGCGGGTGTGGATGAACCTGCCGAAGGACGAGACGGGCTTCTCCAACCCGCCGCCAGCCGCCAATGCCTTCGTCAGCAGCATCGACTATTACGACGCGACGGGCGGCACGCAGACCCTGACCTACCGCTACACTCCTGTCCTTCCCGAGCAGGATGGCGCTTCCGATACCAGCACGTGGACGCTGGAGATCTTCGACAGCGCCTCGGGCGATCTGGCCTCGACCGACATCTATGACACCACAAAGCGGATCGCCGCGGTCGGCCTGCAGTTCTGGAGCAATGGCGACAATGCCGGTACCCTGGCCGCGGTGTGGGACCAGACCGCGCAAGCCGCGGGCACCGCGCAGGTCGCTGCGGGCTTCACCGTTCCGGTCGGCTCCTCCCCCCTGCTGACCGGCGTTCCCAACCCTGCCACCTATGGCGCGACGGCAGCCACCCCCGCGACGGATTACGGCACGCCCGACAATCTCGCCGCCGCCAATGTGCTTGGCACCTACGACTCCGAGAAGGGAGTCCTCACCGTCAGGGTGGGCGTGCAGGGCGGCTTCGCGGGCACCGATCTGCCGATCACCATCGGCACCTTCAGCAGCTTCGAGGGCATGACGCAGCTCACGGGCAGCTACCTGCCCACCAAGATCGAGAAGAACGGCTCGGCCTTTGGCCTCCTGGAGCGTGTGTCCGTGGCCGACAATGGTGAGGTCATCGCCACCTTCTCCAACGGCAAGTCGCGCCCGATCTACGCGCTGAAGCTGGCCGTCTTCCCGAATGCGAACGGGCTGAACCCGGTGCGCGGCGATGCTTTCGAGATGTCGCTCGATGCCGGTGCGGTGCGCCTGCTCGATCCCGGCACGGGGGCGTCTGGCACCACCTCCGGCGGGGCGCTGGAATCCTCCAATGTCGATATCGGCACGGAGCTGACCAACCTGATCGAGACGCAGCGCGCCTACAGCTCCAACGCCTCGGTGGTGCGCACGGCCGACCAGATGATGGAAGAGGCGGCCAACCTGAAGCGGTAACGCCGCCGATGGGGTGGGCGGGCCCGGCCCGGGCCCTTCCGCACCTCTGGCCGCCGGGCCCGCCACGCATCAACTGGAGGCCGAAGCATGTCCATCCAAGCCGCCCTGTCCAACGCGCTCTCCTCGCTGGCCGCCGAGCAGCGCCAGTCCTCGATCCTGGCGAACAACATCGCCAACGCCAACACCCCCGGCTATGTGCGGCGCGAGATGCCGCGCAGCGAGCGGCTGGTGGCCGGTGTCGGCGCCGGCGTGACGGCGGGCACCACCCAGCGCATGGGCGATGCCGCCCTCGCCGCCGCCTCACGCGTCGCGGATGGTCTTGAAGGCTACGCCAAGCGGATGAAGGAGGCGCTCGAGACCTACAACAGCACGGTCGGCCAGCCTTCCGACGACCGCTCGCTCTCCTCCAAGCTCGGCGCTTTCGAGGAGGCGCTGACCACCCTCTCCTCCGCGCCGGACAATGCCGTGGCCCAGAGCCAGGTGCTGGCCGCCGCGCAGGATCTGGTGGAGGCGTTCCACACCATGGACAGCGCCATCGCCGATGCCCGCGTGCAGGCGGATCTGTCCGTGGCGCGGGATGTCGAGGCGGTGAACACCGCGCTCGACGATCTTGCGGAGGTTGACCGGCAGATGGCCGTCGCCAGCGCGCGCGGCGTCTCCACCGCCGAGGCCGAGGACCGGCGCGACACCCTGCTGGCCGAGATCTCGAGCCGCCTGCCGGTGCGCATCTATGACAACGGGCCTGGCCACCTGCTGCTGATGACCGATGGCGGCACGACGATCTACGACAGCACTGTCGTCCACCGCCTGACCTTCACCCACACCCCGACCATCCCGGCGGAATCGCGCCACCCCGCCAGCCTCTCCGCGGTCGAGGTGGACGGGCAGGCGCTGCGCATGTCCGACAGCGGCAGCATCGCCGCCTCGCTGCAGATACGCGACGTCACCCTGCCGCGCTTCACCGATATGATCGACCAGGTGGCGGGGCGGCTGATGCAGTCCTTCCAGGAGGCCGACACCACGCTCACCGGCCAGCAGGCGGGTTTGTTCGTCGAGCAAGGGGCGGCCACCTGGGACCCGGCGGCCTCTTTCCTCGGCCTCTCCCGCAAGATCGCGATCAACCCGGCGGCCGATCCGGAGCAGGGCGGCGCGCTGTGGAAGCTGCGGGTGGGCATGCAGGCGGCGACGGATGATCGCGCGGCCGATAACAGCTTCATTCTGCGCGCGCTGGACGAGATGGAGCAGTCCCGCGCCTATGACAGCAGTTCGGGCCTGCCCGCCTCCATGAGCCTGTCGCAGGCCGCATCCCAAAGCGTCGGCCTGATGCAGAGCGAGCGCGCCATCTGGTCGGACCGGGCCGATGCGCGCGGCCGGCTGGCGCTGCAGGCGCGCGAGGATCTGGCCAACAAAACCGCTGTGAACATCGATGAGGAGCTGCAGCGCCTTCTGGTGGTGCAGCAGACCTATGCGGCCTCGGTGCAGGTCATCCAGACCGCCGCCCGCATGCTCGAACAGCTTGAACAGATCCGCTGAGGCTGAGGGAAGACGCCATCATGTATGACCGTGTCGCGCCTGCCGGCATCTCCGTCGGGCGCCAGGCCAGCCTCCGCAACCTGCAGGCCGAGCTGGCGAAGCTGACGGCCGAGATGTCCTCCGGCCGCAAGGCCGACCCCGCACGGGAGCTCGGGGTGGGCGCCTCGCTGCTCTACAAGCTGTATGACGACATCCAGCAGGGAGAGTCGATCCAGAACGCCACCAGCCTCGCGGGCGAGCGGCTGAAGGCCGCGCAGGCCGCGCTCACCTCGGTGGGCGACCTGATGGACCAGATGAGCCCCGAGATCCTCAAGGTCGATGCGCTGAAGGGCAATGGCTACACCATCATCGCCAGCAATGCGCGCGAGATGCTGGGCAGCATGACTGATTTGCTGAATACCCATTGGGATGGGCAGAACCTGTTCGGCGGCACGGACAGCGCCCAGCCGCCCCTGGCGGAAGCCTCCGACCTGCTGGACTGGGCGGAGGCCAGGAAGGACCTAGCCGTTGCATCCGGGCCGCTGAGCGCAGCGGGTGCCGCCAGCCTGATCACGACCTTCGACACCATGTTCGCCAATGTGCAGCGGGCGGCGGATGGAAGCTCCTTCTACGGGCTGGTCTACCAGTCCACCAGCCGCACGGATTTGGGCGGCAGCACCGACCCGGAATCCGACGAGCCGTCCCGCATCCGCATCGGTGCGGGCGAAACCCTCACCTACAATGTGCGGGCGGACAATCCGGCCTTCCGGGATGCGTTCAAGGCCCTCTCGCTGCTCTCGCTGCTGGACGCACCTTCCTCCGAAATGACGGAGGAGGCCAGGACGGCGCTGCTGGACGAGGCGGGCGACCTGATGCGTGGCGCGCGTACGCAGCTGACCGTGCTCTCCGGCGTGCTGGGCAGCAAGCAGGAGCGGCTCAGCAACGTCGCCGAGATCCAGGAGCGCGCAATCGCCGCGGCGACCGCGCAGATCAACGATCTGGAAGGCGTGGACTATTACACCGTCTCTGACCGGATCGGCACGCTGCAGATCCAGCTGCAGGCGACCTACTCGATCACCGCCAAGCTCGCGGAGCTGAGCTTCGTGAACTATCTCTGAGACGCCTGTCGCGTCCTCTGACGGAGAACCGGACATGCAGCCTTCTGGCCTTTCCCTGGCCATCCCCTTCGTTCCGCTGGCGCTGGAGGAGGAGGATGTCGCCACCTATGCCGGCATCGCCGAGGGCCTTGGCTGCTCGGTGGAACGCTGCGCCGAGGGCTTCATGCTGGCCACGCCCACGGGGCGGGAGGCGGCGGTCCGGCTGTGGCAGGCCATCATGATGCTGCGCACGGTCCAGGACGGCCGCGCCGGGCAACATGCCCTCTACCGGCTGAAGGCGGAGGAGGCGCTGGGCAACCTGCGCGCCCTGCTCGGCCTCGACCCCGCTGGCCTGCCGCTGGAGGCGCTGGTCGCCGCCGGCCTGCGCTACCCGAACTGAAGGAACGGGCCCATGTCGCCGCTATGGCGCCTCGCGCTTCTGCTGCTGCCGTTGGGGCTGGCCCTGGCGGCGCCGGCGCAGGCGCAGGTGCGGCTGAAGGATGTCGTCACTATCGAAGGGGTACGTGGCAACCAGCTGCTGGGCTACGGGCTGGTCATCGGGCTGCAGGGCACGGGCGACCAGCTGCGCAACACCCCCTTCACCCAGCAGAGCCTCGCGGCGATGCTGGAGCGCATGGGCATCAACGTGGCCGATGCCCGGGTGCAGACCCGCAATGCCGCCGCGGTCATCGTCACCGCCACCCTGCCGCCCTTCGCGCGGCAGGGCACGCCGATCGACGTGCAGGTCTCCTCGCTTGGCGACTCCAAGAGTCTCAATGGCGGCACGCTGGTCGTCACCCCGCTGATGGGTGCGGATGGCGAGGTCTATGCCGTGGCGCAGGGCCCGGTGGTGGTGGGCGGCTTCCAGGCCGCCGGGCAGGCGCAGAGCATCAGTAGCGGCGTCACCACCCAGGGGCGTGTGCCTGGCGGCGGGCTGGTGGAGCGGGAGGTGCCGGTGGAATTGCGCAACCTCGAAAGCGTCCGCTTGGCGCTGCGCGCGCCGGACTTCACCACCGCCGTGCGCATCGAGGAGGCGCTGAACAGCCGCTTCGGCGCCGGGAGTGCCGCGGCGCTCGACCTCGGCACGGTGGAACTGCGCGTACCGCCCGGCTACCGGGACCGGCTGCCACTGCTCGTCGCGCAGATGGAGGCACTGCAGATCCGGCCCGAGACGCCGGCCCGTGTGGTGGTGGACGAGCGCACCGGCACCATCGTGGTGGGCGCGCAGGTGCGGATCGACCCGGTGGCCATCACCCATGGCAATTTGGTCATCCGCGTGACGGAAAGCCCTGTCGTCAGCCAGCCCGGCCCCTTCTCCAATGGGGAGACGGTGGTGGTGCCACGCACGCAGGTGGAGGTGGACGACCAGCGGGGCCGCCGGCTGGCTACCCTGCCCCGTGCCACGACCCTCAAGGATCTGGTGGATGGCCTGAACGCGCTGGGGCTGGCGCCGAGGGATCTGATCTCCGTCCTGATGGCCCTCAAGGCCAGCGGCGCCCTGCACGCCGAGTTGCAGTTCATCTGAAGCCTGCCCGCGTCAAGGCGGGGAGCAGCGCCTTGACGCAGGCCGCGCCTAGCAATGGCCTGCAGGACTTTTCCAGGCGGGGTGGGCCAGCTCTCCCAGATGCGCATCAAGACCGGCCGCGCGCAGGGCAGCCACGCTGGCCCAGCCGCCCGGCCGGTCGATGGCCACGGCATGCAACGCCAGCCCGGCATGGCTCTCATCCTCCGGCCAGCCGCCTTCCCAGACCTCGACATGCCAGCGCGCCAGCGCCTCGGACGGAAAGGTGGCCACGGCGTCGCGGCCGGCCGCGTTCAGCTTCGACCAATATGAGAGGTGCGGCGTGCGCCCGACATAGAGGCCCAGCACTTCGTGCACCACCACGAAGCCCCTGCCGAAACCCGTATCCATGTTTGCCCATGTCCTTGCCCGCGCCGGCACCGCGCTTCCTGCGGCAGATCAGGGCGCCCTGGTGGCATTAGAAGCACAGGCGGGGGGTTGTGAAACAGTGGCAGTGTCTCAAATTTTAGATATCAGTCGCTCCGTCCGCCGAAGCCATTCCGGCTCCAGCCATCGCTGAACAGGCTGCCGGAAGCCGCCAGCGTCGATGCCTGGACAGGCTGAGCGCCTTGCGGCACGGCCGATGCCGCGGCGGCGGACAAAGTCTCGCGGGTCCGCCCGGCAGGGGCTGTCTCCTGCCTCTCCGCCAGATGCGCGGCCTCCCGCTCAGGCATGCCGAGAGGGTCGAAGGCGCGGACATCGAAGGTCCCGACATGCAGCCCACTTGTATCGAGCGCCGGCACCTGGCGCGGCTGCGCCATGGCGGGTGCCGTCATGGCCAGTGTCGCTGCCAGAAAAATCGCCTGCCCTGCGGCCCTCATATCGATCCAACTCCTGTGCTGCGCATCTCGGATGCCGGCCCTTGTCGTGCATTCCGGCTCTGGAACGCGCCGCTCGTCATCTCGTTGAGAAAGTTCACGACGGCTTGTCGCTTTTGGCTCTTCCGGAGAAAGGCTCAGCAGTTTGTTAACCGCGGTGCCGCAATATGCCGCCAACGACAATCGGTGAGAGCGGACCAGACGAACTGCACCCTGCCTTAGCAGGCGGCTTCCTCTGGAAAATGGAGGTTCCCATGGCATTCGGACTGACCCTTTTGCTGAATGCCGCGAACCAGGCTCTAGACCAGCTCTGGCTGCACCGGATCAGCCGCGATGTCGGGCTGCTGCTCGCCGATTATCCCGATCCGGGATTGGACTCGCCGCTCGAGGGCCCGGCATCGCCCGAGATCCGGCAATTGCGTGAGCATCTGCTGCGGATCGGCGCGCAGATGCGGGCCATCGGCCTCTCCGGCGTCGCTCGCGCCATCCTGGAGGCGCCCCTGCCGGAAGGCCGCCGCCTGGTGCTGCTCGCCCTGGCGGGAAGCGCTCCCTGGCAGGCCGTGCCGGATGGCAGCGGGGAAAACTGGCGCCCGGCCGGCGATGGGGTCACCTACCGGCTGGCCTGCCGCGCTGGCGGGAATGCGGCGCATGCCCCCCATGCCATGCGGGAGCGGGAGCAGATCCTGTGGCTGCTGCCGGCCGCCGGCACGGTGGTTCAGCCCGAACCGCTGTGCCGCCGGCAGGGCGGCACCGGTTGCCTCTCGCTCGACGTGGCGCTGTGGGAGGTGCTGATGGCGCTGGAAGCGGAGGGCGAGGCCGCCCTGGTCAGCGCCATCCATGCGTTGCAACCCGGCGGTGCCCTGGCCGCCCCGGCCGCGCTGGCCCGGCCGGCCCGCAAGCAGGCTTCCGCCGCCGCCTGAGCCGGCCGGGTCAGGCCGCCTCAGCAGGAGATGCGCCGTACGGCCTGCGCGGCCCGCGCCCGGACGGCCGCCCAATCCGGTGCCGCCATGCCGGCCGGCGTGCGCAGCAGCGGCGCCACGCCCGCCCGCGCCAGCAGGTCCCGCAGGTCCGAGAGCGGCACGGCGGCGGTGGAGCCGCGGCCCCCCGCATAGACCACCCCCACCACATTGCCGGCGGCATCCACCACGGGCCCACCCGAGCTGCCGCCGCCCGTCGCCACGTCGATCTCCAGCCGCCAGCGCAGCCGGTCCGCCCGGCCGGTGCCGAAGTACCGCACCCCATCCTCCCAGCGCGCCTCGACCTCCTGGCCCTGCCGGTCGGTCATGACGAAGCTGACGGCGCGGCCGCCCTCGGGGTCGTGCACCGTGAGGGCGGCGCGGCGGATGCGGCCCGGCGTCGCCTCCAATTGCCCCGGCCGCAGCGTGAGGGCGGGGTAGCCCAGCGCCATCACCGGCATGTCGCGCGGCAGGCGCTGCGCCGTCGAGAGCGGCAGGAAAGCCTCGTTGGAGGGCGGCCCCGAGAGCAGGCTGAGATCGGTGGTGCTTTCCTCCGCCAGCACCCGCCAGGGGCCGGCCAACCCGGCCACGCGCACCGGCCGGCCCTCGGCACGGCAGCGCAGCACCACATGGGCGTTGGTGACCAGCAGCCCCGGCCCCACCAGGAAGGCAGAGCCTGTCACGGCTTCGCCCGAGGGCTCGGGGGTCGGAAAGGCGGGGCTCGCGGCGCTGCCATTGCCCGCCAGCCCGGAGGCCATCGCCACCCCCAGCGCCGCCAGGATTCCCAGCGCCACCGGCTTCCAGCTTTTCATCGCCATCTCGACCGTATGCGAAAAACGGGTATACACTAGAGGACTGCGACATGCGGGCCAAGGGGTTGCGGAAATGCGCGGTGCGATGAATGGAATTCCCCTGCTGCTGCGCCTGGCGCGGCAGGAGGCGGATGCCCGGCGCGTCGCCCTGGCGGAAGCCGAGCGGGCGCGGGAGGCGGTGGCCCGGCAACGCGCGGCGCTCGACGTGCAGCGCGCGGCCGAGGACAGGCTGGCGCAGGGCGACCCCCTGGCGATGGCGAGCTGGGCCGCCTGGAACAGCGCCGCCCGCCGGCAGGAAGCGCGGCTGGACCGCAGTATGGCGGAGCGGCTGGCGGCCGAGGAAGCCATCCGCGATGCGCTGCGCGCGGATTTCGCCACCATCAAGCGGCTGGAGATCACGCTGGAGCAGAAGCAGCGGGCCGCCCTTCGCATGGCAGCCCGCAAGGCGGAGCAGCGGCTGGAGGACACCGAGTTGCAGCGGCGCCGCTGAAAGGAGGTGCCGGCGGCGCCTCAGCCCTGGCCGTTCAGCCGCTCCAGGTCGGGCTTCTCGCGGAAGCGCGCCCAGCTGCTCAGGATCTCGCGCAGCTGCTCCTCCTGGCTGGTGCGCTCCCGCCGCAGCACCTGCATGCGCTTGCGCAACTCCAGGATCAGGTGGCCGCGCGGCAGGTCTGCGCCCGTCTCGAAGCGCTCGAGGAAGACGCGCCCCAACTCCGGGTCATCGCGCTCGATGCAGTAGGCGGCATAGGCCAGCACCGAGCCGCGGCCGAACTCGATCATCTTGCGGCCAAAAGTGCGCATCTCCAGCAGGCGCGGATGCTGCTCGACGATGCGCATCACCTCGGCGGGCGTGGGCTTGGCGTTGCGCGTGCCGGCCGGCTTCAGCTCGCGCTTCCACAGCAGCACGGCGGCGGCGGCAATCAGCGGCTTGTCGCCGAAGCTGTCAAAGGCGGCGCCGAGCTGCGGGCCCTTCTTGGCGTGGATGTCGTAGGTGGCGTAGGCCTCCTCCGGCAGGCCGCGCATCACCGGCACCTCGATCGCCTCGCCCGCTTGCAGCACGGCGGAGAGCCGGTGCTGGCCGTTCAGCAGCCGGCCGCTGCGGCTGAAGCAGATGGGCTGCGCGTTCATCATCCAGTTGCCTGCGCGGATGTCGCGGGCAATGGCATCGACATGCGCCGCGACGATCTTGCGGTTGCGCGTGTTGTGGGCGAGGTACTCCTCCGCCATCTGCGGCGAGATGGTCTCGATCGCCAGCGGATAGACGTTCTCCTCCTGCGACAGGCGCTCGACCGCGGCGCGCAGGCTGCGCGCCGTCTCCTCCGTGTCGTTGCCATGGCCGGGGTCGTTCAGCCCCTCATAGCCATCGAGGCGCGGGAAGTCCTCGCCCTTGGTCGGGTTGGCGGTGCGGTCGATCCAGGTGTAGCTGCGCGCGTGCTGGCCGCTGAAGGTGGCGTTCAGCGCCTTGATGCAGAGGGCGTAGAGCATCACCGGCTTCAGGCGGGTGGCCGGGTCGCCGCGCGTCATGTCGATCAGGTCGCGGATGCGCGCGCCGGGCTCCATCGGCGAGTACTTCTCGGGCCAGGCGATCGCGTCGAGGAAGCGCCGGGTCGCCGCCTTGTCGACACGGAAGCCCATGAACAGCAGCGGCGTGCGCACCGCCTCGGAGAGGATGGTGGCCTCGCTCTCCAGCGACATCTTCACCGCCTGCTCGAGATCGGGGTTGCCGCGCAGCACGCGGTCCATGCGCGACCAGGAGGCGGTACCGGCGCCGCGCAGCATCTTGTTGTCATCGTAGCGGATCAGCTTGACGAGGGCCGATTGCAGGGCGTGGGCGTGCGGCACGCCGCGCGCTTCCAGCACGCCGGCGAAGGAGCGGCGGCGCTGCTGGTCGATGGTGTGCAGCACATCGTCCGGGATATTCTGCGCCAGAACGGTCAGGAAGGGTACGCCCGCCTTGATGCAGGCGCGCAGCCGCTGCACCCCGTCCAGCAGCACCCCTGTGCGGGAGAGGATGATGGGCATGCCGTTGAGGATCCAGCGCCCCTCGCGCATGGCTTCGGCATAGGCATGGATGGCGGCGGGGTTCTCGCTCGCGCTGGGCCGCCGACGGTGCAGCAACTCCGTGGCGCCTTCCGGCGTGATGAGCTCAATGGAGAAGGCTGCGTTGTCGGGGCTCTGGCCCTGGACCTGCACGATCCGCCCGCCCTGCGCCGCTGCCTTCGCCAGCTTTCGCGCTGTTCCGCCTGCCCGTGCCATCCTGCCTCTTCTCCCTCGCCTCGCCTCATCCACCGGAGTCGGCTTGCCGCTTGGCTCCGTATCCGCTGCCGCGTTTAGACTTTTTTCGCTATTTAATCCATACGCAAAAATATGCGGGCCACCCTTTCCCGTCTCATCACTTCGCATGATGATGCTGCCTTTGCCGACGGTTTCCGGTAGGGTTCCTGAAGCTATTATACAGAAACGACTTACCATTTTCTCGAATGTCGAAATGGTGGCAGTCATTGGGGCATGCTAGAAATGCTGCGCATGCCCTGTCCTGCCATGGCTTGGCGTCGGCAGATCGGGTCCGCGAAAACGGAGGGAAGTATATCGCGAAGCGATATTCCCCTCTGGATGATCTTATGTCTTCCCAGGAAGGAGAATCCCTCCCGATGACCGGATCCGCCCCCTTCTTCGTCAACCATACCATCCGGCTCAGTCGCTCCGAGGTGCTGGAAGCCCTGCGCGGCGCGGCGCTGGCCCGTGCTCGCGAGACCCTGCGGCTGGTGGAACCCGCGCCCCGAGGCGTGGAAATGGAAACCCGCCTGCTCTCCGGTGCCATGGTCGAGATCGATGGCGCCGCCGTGGTGATCGAGGCACGTCTGCCAGAGGACCTGGTGGCGCTGCTGCGCACGGCCGGCGCTGCCACGCCGCTGCCCAGCAAGCTGGAGGGCCTGGCCGAGACGCTGGTGCCGGCCTGAGGGCCGGCAGAACTTTCCGCCGCAGCATGGCCCGAGCCTGACCCGAACAAGCCCGGTCCATATGGGTTGAGCCTGGGCAGCAGAGGATGATGCCAGCCAGGGCCATTCGGAGAGGGCCGTCCTGGGCGCCCCGCCTTTGTCGGGGCGTCCGGGCGGCAGGCCCGGCGATGTCGTGCGAGAGCGTCCACAGCTTTGCGAAATACTACGAACGACAGAGCCACGCCACGCTCTGTGTGGCTCCGTCGTGTTTTCTTGCGCCGCCACGATTACGCCCCTTGCCTTGGCGGCGGTGTCCGAAGTTCTCTGATCACGGAATCGGGAGTTGGGGCTATGGTGACGCGCGTTCGTCCTGGGCAGAACGGAACCTGGCAGGTGACGGTCGGCCAGGGCAGCGCTGCCTTCCGGCGTGACGCCCTGGCCGACCGCGCGGCTGCCGAAGATTGGGCAGCGCAGGCTACCCAGGCGGCGCGGCTGTCCATGGTCCGCATCGGCAGCAAACGCTTCCTGGGCACTGCCGCGGAAGCCCTCCGACGTTGGGCGATTGACCAGGGCACCCTGCCCCGCAGTGAGGGCGGCACCCAGATCGCGCCCCTGCTGCGCCTGGGCCCCTTACTGGAAGACCCGGCCTGCACTTGGCCGTTGAGCGTCCTGAACGTGGCGGAACTGGCGGCGCTGCGCGCGCGCCGGTTGGCGGCATTGGGCGAGACTGCGCCCATGCTGGCCGAGCAGGCTGCGCTGTCCGCGGCGCTGGAGGCCTTCCGGGAATTCTACCTGCCGGCGCTGGATGATCCCTTCGCCGAAGTGGGGCCGGATGGTCTCTGCATTCTGGACGAAGCCAGCTGCGCCCAGGCCGTCGCCTGGGCCTCGCAGATGGACGAGACTCTGGGACTGGTGGTGGGGCTGATGCTGACCACCGCCGCGCCGGCCGCCGAGCTGCTCGCCTGCTGCCAGGCGCAGGCCGACCATCTGAGCGGCCGGCTGCGGCTGCCCAATGGCATGGTACTGACACCCCCGCGCGGCCTGATGCCACCGCCCTGCGGCACGGCGGAGGCTCCCCTGCTGCCAGGGCTGCAAGGCCTGGAGAATCTGGCCGATGCGGTCCGGGAGATCGGCCGGCGGCTGGACCGTCCTGGCTTGGCCCTCGATGCGTTACGACTGACCGCCCTCGCCAGTGCGCTCTGCCAAGGTCAGCACCTGGACGAGGTGCTCAGCCTGGCCGGGGCGCGGCCGCCGGTGCTGAGCTGAAGAATTCGCTGGGCTGGGGGATTCATCGCCATCCGTTGCGAAAAACATTTGAAGCAGTGATGCGAAAATCGTAGAAGCGGTCAGCATGGTACGGCGAGGCCGTGCCGGGCCTCCTAGAACGGGACTGGACATGAGCTTCTTCGGCAAGCCCAGCGGCGGAGAGCCGCGCATCACCTATGAGCGGATCGACCTTTCCTCGGCCGGTACCCCCCTGTCCGAAGGCAGTATCGCATCCGGCAGTGCCCGCGGCGTGCCGGAGCGCCTGGAGCCGAAGATGGACCGATCCAAACCAACCCCCCCCATCGGCTCGCCCGCCGGCGTGATGCTGGTAGCCGCCGATAGCGAGGTGGAGGGTCGCCTGCGGAGCCGCGGCGTCGTCCGCGTCGAAGGCGTGCTGCGCGGCAACCTGCATGCGCCGGTGCTGCTGATCGAAGCGGGCGGTCTGATGGAGGGCAGCGTCACGGCCGAGCGGGTACGCGTCTGCGGCGCTCTGCGTGGCACGGTGACGGCGCGGGAGATCGAGATCGTCCGCACCGCCATGATCGACGCTGAGTTGAGCTACGAGGAAATCAGCATCGAGCGCGGCGCCCGGGTCAGCGGTGTGCACAAGCAGCGCGACCCCGAGCCTGCGCCGCCGGCTCCTGCTTCTGTGGCGGCCCAGCCGCCATCTCAGCAGCCCCTCCAGCAGGCAGAGGCATCGCCTGAGACCGCCCCGCCCAAGGCCGGCGGCACGGTGGTCCTCGCCACGGCCGCCGCCAGCACGGCGGCGTTGGTCGCCGAGGCGGAGGCTGCGCTGCATTCCCTGGCGCAGGCCACCCAGGCCGCGGCCGAGGCGGTCGCGGACCTGGCGGATGAGGGCGTGACCGATCTGGTGGAGCTGGAGGCCGAACTCCGCGCCACGCCACAGACCATGCTGGTTGGCAAGCCTGCTCCCTGAGGCGATGGCCGCCGCGCCCTTGTGGCGCCGGCGGCCATCCTGCCTTCAGCGATACAGCGGGGTTAGGCCTGGATAGGGAATTTCGGTCAGCCCTTTCTCGCGCAGCACGCGGTTGGCCGCGCGCGTCACTTCCTTCGGTCCCGCCTGGAAACCATCCAGCACGTAATAGCCGTTGCGCAGCGGCCGCACCCGGTTGCCCAGCAGGCAGCAGGCATACTGCATCGGGGTCATCTCATCCTCCACCTCCTGGAAGGCAGAGATGAAAGGCGAGATCTCCCGCCCCTTCTGAGCGCGGCTCAGCACCCTTTTGGCGCGACGCTGCGCATACCAGGGTTCAATGCCGAAGGCGCGCGCCAGGCTTCCCACTTCCTCGCCGGCCAGCAGGCGCCGGTCGAATTCCCCACGTAACTCCACCGCCAAGGCGCGCCGGCGGATCTGATGGCGCCGCTTCGGCTCATCCGGCAGGAGCCGGTCTTCCTCCTCGCCCACGGCGACGGTTCCTCTCTGCCGCGTCTCGCGCGGTTCGGGTTAGCTCCTTCTGGAGATCAAGGAGCCGTCCCTTCTAGAGGCAGGATGTGAGCCCTTTTTATGCGAAAATTTCCTGATGGGCTACTAACGTGGCGACGACGGTGTCCGTCAGGACCATCCGTGGAGCAGGAGGCTCGTTCGCACATGGATCTTGTTGCCCGGCCGCCCCTTGGTGGCCCGGATGCGGTGCCGCTGCGCCGCCTCGCCCAGAACCTGGAAGGCAGCTTCGCCGCGGAGCTGCTGCGCGCCGCACGGCCCACTGCGAAGGAGGGACTGGCCGGACGCGGCACCGGAGCCCAGGCCTTCGACAGCTTCATGGATGAGGCCCTGGGCCAGGCGCTGGTTCGCCAGGGCGGGCTGGGCCTGGGCGACGCCATCATGCGGGAGATCGGCCGTCGCTCGGCGCCGAAGGCGGGCCAGTGAGCCCGCTTCTGCGCGCTGCCCAGCGGTTGCGGGGCGTGCTGGAGCGGGAGGCGGCCGCGGCGCGGCATGTGGCGCTGCCGGAACTGCACGACCTGATCGAGGAGAAGCGCCTTGCCTTGTCCGAACTCGCCGCGGCCGGTGTGCCAGAGACGGCGGAAGAGCGGGCGGCGCTGTCGGCGATGATGCATGCGGCGGAGGAAAACGCGCTGGTGCTCGGCTCCGTGGTGGGCGCGCTGGAAACCATCCAGCAGAGGCTGCGCCACGATCTCTCGGAGTCCGCCAACCCGGCCGTCTATGCCCCGGCCGATGGCTCGCGTCGCAAGCCCCTGCGCCACACCCTGGCCGCCAGCATCGATCGGACGGCCTGAGGCGTATGGGCCGCTCCATTCCTGGCTTGGCCGGGGGCGTGCAGATTGAGGCGCGTCGCCGGCTGCATGAGGCTGTGCGCCTGCACCAGGCCGGTGCACTGGCGCAGGCCGAGCCGCTTTATCGAGCCTTGCTGCGGCAGGATCCCGACCATGCGGATGCGCAGAATCTGCTCGGCCTGCTGCTGCACCAGCAGGGCAGGCGGGAGCAGGCAATTATTGCGCTGCAACGCGCAGCGAAGCTGCGACCCAGGGTGGCGGAGTATCAGCGCAACCTGGGCATGGTGCTGCGTGCCGCGGGACGGTTGGATGAGGCAGTGGCCTCCTGCCGCCTGGCGGCAACCCTGCAGCCGGGCGGCGCCGAGAATCACTTCAGCCTGGGCAACACCCTTGTCGAGGCCGGGGAGCATGCCGCCGCCGCCGAGGCTTTTCGCGCCACCTTGGCGTTACAGCCCAGCTTCCTGCCAGCCCGTCTCAACCTGGCGCACAGTCTCCTGCTGCTGAAGCAGCCGGCCGAGGCCGAGGCGCTGCTGCGGGCCGCGCTGCTGGAGGCGCCGGGAAACGGAATCGCGCTCTACAATCTGGCGCTGGCGCTCCAGGCGCAGCAGCGCTGGCCGGAGGCCGATCAGGCTTTCCAGGCCGCCGCGCAGGCGGGGCAGGACAGTGCCGCGCTGTTCCTCAACCGGGGCCTGGTGCTGCAGGAGATGGAGCGCTGGGAGGAGGCGCTGCCGGCCTTTCGGGAGGCGCTGTCACGCCAGCCGGAATCGGCCGAGGCCTGGTTCGGCCTGGGTCTCTGCCTGCAATCGGCCGGCAGCGACACGGGGCAGCTCGCAATGGCCGGGCAAGCCTTTGGGCAAGCCATTGCGCTGCGCCCTGATTATTGCGACGCCTTCTATAACCTCGCCCATGTCCGGAAACGGCTGGGCGACCTGGAAGGCAGCCATGAAGCTCTCGGTCATGCTTTGGCGCTGCGGCCGGACGATCCGCATGCCTTGACCAACCTTGCCCATGTGCTGGCCGCGCAAGGCTGGCCGGAACAGGCGCTGCCATTGGCGCAGCGCGCCCATGTGCTGGCGCCGGAGGATCCACTGCCGCGCGCCAATTATGGCCGTCTGTTGCTTCTGGCCGGGCGCTACGCGGAAGGCTGGGAGGCTTGCCGCGTGCGGGCGCACGGGCAGGATGCGATCTCGCGCGATTTCGGACTGCCGGAATGGAATGGCGAGGCTCTGCCGGCGCCTGGGCGAATTCTGATCTGGCGGGAGCAGGGCATCGGCGACGAGGTGATGTTCTGTTCGATTCTGCCCGATCTGCTGGCAGCAGGGCACCGCGCGACAGTGCTCTGCGATCCGCGGCTTGAACCCGCCTTGGCGCGCGCCTTCCCGCAGTTGGCGTTCCTGCGTGATGAGAAGCCGGGCCCTGAAATCCACGCGCAGATCGCGATGGGAGATCTGCCGCGTTTCTTCCGCCGGTCGGAGAGCGCATTCGGTACACAGCGAGCCTTCCTGACGGCCGACCCGGCGCTGCGCCAGGACCTGCGCGACCGCTACAGCAATGGATGCCGGCTGATCGGCCTGTCTTGGCGGACGAACAATGCCGTTTCAGGCCGCCGCCGCTCCATGACGCTGGAGCGCCTCGCACCGCTCTTCGCGCTGCCCGGCACGCGTTGGATCAGCCTGCAGTACGGCGATCCTGCCAGCCTGCGCGCCGAAGCGGAGCCCTGGCCGCTGCTGGTGGATGAGCAGATCGATGCCAGAGGCAGCATCGAGCAGGCATTGGCGCAAACCGCGGCCATGGATCATGTCGTCACCATCGACAATTCAACGGTGCATCTTGCCGGCGCCCTGGGCGTCCCCTGCGACCTCCTGCTGCCCTTGGTGCCGGACTGGCGTTGGCAGACGAAGCGACGCGATACGCCCTGGTATCCGACGGTACGACTTTGGCGTTGTGGCCATGTTCACAGCTGGAGAGATGTCGTCAATGATCTGCATAGATATTTGTTCGCTTCTTTAGGTTTCGAAAATCGAAACTTTGCTGTGCCGGACATTGAAAGTGGCACAGATCAGTCTTGTAGTGGCATTTCCTGCGATGCTAAAAACCATCATCGCTGCCCGCCTGAACAGGCCGCAGTGCCGCGATAGCCGCGTCAGAAGGCGCTCCACCAGAAACGGAACCCTTGAAGGGCGCAATTCATGGTCAGCTCCATCCTCACCAATAACGGCGCGATGACGGCGCTGCAGTCGCTGAAGGCGACGCAGAAGAGCCTGCTGGAGACGCAAAACCGGATCTCCACGGGTCTCAAGGTTGCGAGTGCGAAGGACAATGCGGCGACCTGGGCGGTGGCCACCGCCATGCGGTCCGATATCGCCAACTACAAGCAGGTCAGCGAGAACCTGTCCGTCTCCTCCTCGATCCTGAGCACCGCCGAGACGGCGGCGACCACGATCGCCGACCTGGTCAAGCAGGTCCGCACCAAGGTCAGTTCCGCGCAGAACCCGGCGGTGGACAAGGCCCAGGTGCAGGCCGACATCGACGCGCTGCTGGCGCAGATCACCACCACCGCGCAGGCCGCTTCCTTCAAGGGCGTGAACCTGGTCGATTCCAGCGGCAGCCAGCGCGTGCTGACCTCGGTGAACGCCGTCAACGGCATCTCCACCGCGGCCTACACGACCATCACCAACCAGAACCTCAAGGTCGAGTCTGGTTCGATGCTCGAGAGCCTGAAGGACCTGACGGTGCTCTCGCGCGCCGACCAGACCTTCCTCAACCAGAACGATGGCACCACCAAGGTCACGTTGACCGTTGGCGCCACGATGGACCTGAACTCGGGCAACGAGATCGTCTTCCAGTACGTCGATTCCACCAGCACCCAGCGCAGCCTGACGGTGAAGCTGAACAGGGACATCAACGATGTCGCCACGCTGGTCGAGTACCTGAAGGCCGATGCCGGCTTCAGCGCGCTGTTCCAGGCGGATCAGATCGTCTCGGGTGGCACCGCCAGTTCCACCACCTTCACGATCAGCGCCAAGAACCGTGATTCGGTTCATAGTTTCGGCAATATCAACGCTACCACCAAGGTCGTCGATTACACCGATTTTGTCGAAGTGCAGGCGGGCACGGGCGCGCTGGGTACCGGCTTCGGTGCGACAACGGCCCGCACGCTGGACGGCGGCATCCGCCGCCTGGACGTGACCTTCGCCGACAAGCCGCTCCTGGTGGGCGATACCTTCTCTGTGAAGGTGGGCAGCAGCCTCGACAGCGACGACGAATCCGCCATGTACACCTACAAGCTGAAGGTGGTGGAGGGCTCCTTCGAAACAGGCGACCTGCTGCAGGGCGACAGCGAGTTCAGCACCGATGACCGGGTCTATGTCATCGCCATCGCCGCCTCGGATGTCACCAACAGCAACATCACGGGCGAGGAGATCGCCACCGAGATCCAGACCGCGCTGACCACGGGCGCCACGAACCTGGCGGCCGCCAACTTCGGCATGGCGACCGCCGGTACGGTTGACTTCGCGACTACTGCCGCGGCCGGCCAGACTTTCGACGTGGATGTCGATGCCACGTCCGGCCAGCTGACCATCTCGACGGCCGATGGCACGACCGATCAGCTTTACTCCTTCACGTCCTCCAAGACCGATTACCAGACCCTGCTCGAGAAGCTCGACACCGCGACGACCAACGTGTCGAACGCGGCGGCGACCTTCGGCACGGCCGGCAACCGGATCGACATGCAGAAGGACTTCCTCGACAAGCTGGTCGACACCCTGACCACCGGCCTCGGCGCCCTGGTCGATGCCGACATGTCGGAGGAGGCGGCCCGCCTGCAGGCGCTCCAGGTGCAGGAGCAGCTCGGCACCCAGGCGCTCTCGATTGCCAACCAGGCGCCGCAGAGCATCCTGTCGCTCTTCCGCTGAGCCAGAAGGGGGCGCGGCACAGGCCGCGCCCCACCAGCCTTCCAAGGCGTCCGGCGGAACTGGCGGGTCATGGCCGCGCTATGGCGCGTGAGCCAGCACCTCCCTCCAGGCGCCGCCGGTGCTCCGCCTGCGCGTGACCGAGGAAGAATCCAATGCTGACCTCTGCACAAGACGACCCGTTGCACGCGCCCTTGCACCGTCCCCGCGGAGCAGCCACAGCCTATGGTTCTGTGATCCGTGGCACGGAGGATCCGCGCGATATCGAATACCGCGTGCTGGCGCGGGCTGCCGCGTTGCTGGAAGAGGCCAGCCGCCCTGGTGCCGGCCCCGCCGCTCTGCCCGCGGCGATCCATGAGAACCGCATGGTGTGGACCGCCTTTGCCACCGATCTTGCGGACCAGAGCAACAGCCTGGATGAGGTGATGAAGGCCCGCCTGCTCTCGCTGGCCCGCTGGGTCTTCGCCGAAAGCGACCGCGTGCTGCGCGAGGGCCGCAGCCCTCAAGCCTTGTGCGATGTCAATCGTGTGGTGATGGCCGGCCTCAAGCCTGACCTGGCACCAGGGCTGGAGCAGGGCTGATGTCGCTGATTCTCAAGCTGGCTCCGGGCGAGAGGCTGTTCATCAATGGCGCTGTGGTCACCAATGGAGATCGGCGCGCCTATCTGATGGTGGAGACCAAGGCGCAGATCGTGCGCGAGAAGGACGTCCTGCTCCCGGAGGATGCCAGCACGCCCGTGCGCCGTGCCTATTTCGCGGCCCAGAACGTGCTGCTGAACGCCCAATCCTCCCTGGGCAGCATCGACACCTTCCTGCAGCAACTGGAGTGTCTGCGTGGCGTGTTCCTGAAGCTTGAGCACCGTACGCTGCTCGATGAGGCGGAGAGTCAGATGCGGCAGGGCAATACCTACCGCACCCTGGCGGCGCTGCGGGAACTGATCCTCTATGAATCCGTACTGCTGGATATGGATCCCCCCCAGCGTTTCAGGCGGGATGGCAGTCTGAGACCGAACAATCCGGGCGAGGGTGATTTGAGGCACCAGGGCAGCGATGCGAAATTTCTTGGTTGATGTTATTGTCATAACGCGTGGGAGAACCCCGAGCCAGCGAGTGGCCTGACGCAAAACAAGGAGCAAGAGCCATGATTGAAGCCACCCAAGGGGTGAAGAAGCAGGTTTCAGGGCCTGACATCCTCACCAAGAGCCAGCCTGCTGCGGAGCATGAGGAGCGTGAGGCAGCCGTCCATGCCTCCGGCAGCTCCGAGCCGCAGCTCGCGGAACGTCAGAAGCAGATCACGGCGTCCAGCCCTGCCTTCGATGTCCGCCTGGATGGCGAGACCATGCGCCTCTACTCCGAGTTGCGTGACCCTGCGACCGACCGGCTGATCATGCGTCTGCCAACCGGCTACCTGCCGGCGGCGGAAGACGCCGAAGCCAAGACATTCGCCATGGAAGCATGAGGGTCAACGCTGTCACGGTGGGCATTCCTTCCGGCATCGCCGGGTGGAAGTTGCTGCAGGGGAAGGGTCCTTCGGACTTCAAGGCGTTCAGCAAGGACGCCTCCCTGCAGCGCGAACTCGCCTATCTACGGGAGAAATTGCCCACCAAGCTGACAGCCCAGGATCTGTTGGCCGATCGACGCCTGCAGACCATTGTCCTCAAGGCCTATGGTCTCGACAGCCAGATTGGCTTCGATGGGCTGATGCGGAAGGTTCTCGACAGCAACCCCGACGATGCAAATTCCATCGCCGGCCGGATGACGGACTACCGCTACCGCCAGATCTCCAAGGACCTGAATTTCGGCGGCATCACCATTCCCGAAATTCCGGCCGTCCCCTCCAGCATCACGCTGCAGCTCGAGGGGATCATGGCCGGGCAGAGCTTTCTCTCGGCCAGCGGGACGCTGGGCGGTGTCAGCATCGGGAATGTCGATCTCGATGGGTTGGATACCCGCGCAGACATCGCCGCCGCGCTCCAGGCCGCCTTCCGCAACGCCGATGGCGGCCGCGAGGATATCAGCGTCACGGTGCTCGGCCTGAAGCTGGTGATCACCGACGCCAAGGGTCGCGGCGACGGATCGCTCAGCTTCCAGGCCGACCCGGACAGCAGCGCTCGCGCCTACCTCATCTCCTCCACGAAGGGGAGCACGCGGGTCGCTGGAAGCGGTGGCCCCAAGGTGACCGATCCCGCCACCCTCGAAGCCATCGCCACGAAATACTCCCAGGCCCGCTTCGAGGAGGCTCTGGGCGAGACATCGGAGAGCCTGCGTCGTGCCATCTACGCGAAGCGCATGCTGCCGCAGGTGAGCGGCTGGTACAGCGTGATTGCCGACCGGAACCTGGCCGCGGTCGTGCAATCCGTCCTCGGTTTGCCCGACAGCTTCGCCAGCATCAATGTCGACACTCAGAAGGCGATGCTGGAGAAGCGGATGAACATCGCCGACTTCAAGGACCCCGCCAAGCTCGCCAAATTGCTGGACCGCTACGTGGCACAATCCAGCGTGGCGGAAGCCAAGGCGCTGGCCAGTTCCACCGGAACCGCCACGCTGATCCAGCCGATCTCGTGGGGTGGCAACAGCTTCTCTGGCGCCAGCGCGGCGGCGCTCTTCTCCATCCTGGGCAACCGCTAGCGCCGCTGCCAGGGCCCGCCTGGATCCAGAAGGGATGCCATGGCTTCTCTCGAGCTCGCTCTACGCCAGACGGATCGCTGGTCCGACCTGCTGCCCCTGCTGCCCGGCGCCAAGCCGCTCAGTCCCGCCACCTCCGAGGCCCTGGGCGACACCCTGTTGCGCCTGGTGCGGCCGGGTGGCCCCGGGGCGAATGAGATCCTGCTTCCGCTGGCCTCGCTCGGGCGGGTGGCGAGCCTGCTGGCCAACGGGGCGGGGCTAAATCATGACGGCTGGCATGGTCTGTCGCAGCATTTGAGCCGCGCGGCCGTCCCGGCGCTCAGGGCGGGAGAAGCCCAACCGCTGCTGCTGGCGATCGTCGCGTTGAGCATCGACCAAGGCCGTGACGTGGCGCTGCGATGGGGCCTTCGCTGCCTGCTGGACAACGAGAACACCGCACGTGCTGCTCCCTCCCTGCATCAGGCACTCTGGACGCTCGGCCTGCTCGGCAATGCCGAAGGCTTAGCCGATCCGGCGAACTGGGTGCCCGACGTGTCGGCCAGCGCGCCGCTTTGGCAATTGCAGTGTGCGCTGACTTTCCTGGGGCTATGGGCGCGTCGGCCGCTGGCTTATGCGCGGGTACTGGTGGAGCATGTCGCGTTGCCCTGGCTGCTGGAGGCCATCCGTTCCGGGCACGTGGAAACCGCGCTGCACCTGGAAGGCTGGCTCCTAGAGCAATGGCTGAAGCGTGACGAGTCCGAGCAGCACTACGCCTCCTGGATCGGAAAGTGGGCGGAGCCCATGGCCGACCTAGGCAGGCGGCACAGGGCAGCCCATCCTCCCTGCGCCCAGGCGGTGGCATGGTGCACAGCAGCCTCACAGGGTTCCCCGCCCTTGGCCTTCATCGTGCACAACGGGGTTTTGCTGGCTCATACCGAGGTGCTGCTGCTGGCCCTGCGATATCTCAAGGCGCAGGGCCGGGCAGGCTTCACGCCGCAGGTATGGGCCTTGGGCGGGGTGCATCCAGCCTTTGCGGCGGCCTGTGCCGAAGCCGGGGCCAGCCTCCATTTGCCGAGCAACCTGCCCGCGGATGCACCGCTGCCCGCGCGCCTGCTGGCCCTGCGCGCGGATCTGGCGGAAGCCGGCTGCCGTGCCGCGGTTTGGATCTGTCACCCGCACATGTTGGCCTATGCCGCCGGGCTGGGCATCGCGCCACGCCTGGCGTGGTGGTCGATGAAGTTCCATCCGCCGATCCCCGGCATCGACCTGCGGCTGTGCCTGCGTGGCGGCTCGCCCATGGCGCCGTTTCCGATGCGGGGCGCCACCTGGCACATCCTGCCCATGGCCTTCCAGGTGCGGCCACGCGACGCCGCGGTGGAAGCCGCCGCGCGGCAGCGGCGCCAGGAACTGCCCGAGGGTGCAGTGGTGATGACGACGCTGATGCGCGAGGACAAGCTCGACTCCCTGCCCCTCTGGGATGTCGCCGCCCGCATCCTGCAAGCCGCGCCGCAGGCGGTCTGGCGCTATACCGGCCGGCAGGACCTGCCGGGTCTGCGCGCCTGCCTGGAGCGGCATGGCGTGGCGGAGCGCGCGCAGTTCATCGGCTGGGCTGATGTGCCGACGGAGGCGGCGCTGGCGGACCTCTACCTTGATGGCTGGCCGGTGGGCTCGGGCGCCACGGCGGCACAGGCCATGGCCTATGGCGTGCCCTATGTCTTCCGCGCCTCAGCGCCGGAGGCCGACAGCCCGGCGGGCCTGATGGATGGCCTGTTCGTCATGCCGCGCCGGGCGGGGGTGTTGCGGGCGGAGGAGGAGGCGGCCTGCCGCGCCTGCTTCGAGACCCCGCAGGGCAGCCTGCTGCGCGAGCCGGAGAATGCGGAAGCGCAGATCGCCTGGGCCCTCGACCTGATCCGCGATCCCGATCTGCGCCGCCGCAGCGGCGCGGCCTGGGCGCGCTTCGCCCAGCAGAGCGCGGCCAATCCAGAAGGGCTGGCGGAGGGATTGCGCCGGGCCGCCGCGCAGCTGTTGCAGGGCTGACGCCGCCCGGCAAATTTCATGCGAAAAATTATTGAAGCGCGGTGCGAATCTCGCGCATGGTCCTCTTGCCGCCAAGGTTCCTGCGATGATCCCTCCCCCCCCTTTCATGCCTGCGGAAGCCTCTCCCCTCCGCGCCGCCGACTATTCGGATCGCTACGATCCGGAGCAGGATTTCGACCATTGGTACACGCGCCTTACCGCGCGCCGCGTGCTGCGCCACCTGCGGCCGGATGATCATGTGCTGGAGGCCGGCTCGGCCACCGGCCTGCTCACGGCCGAGCTCTGCGGCGAGGGCCGCCGCTTCCTCTGCCTGGAACGCTCCGTCTCCTATGCGGCGCGGGCCCGGGCGCGCGGCCTGCCCGGCGTCACCGTCATCGAGGGGCTGATCGAGGATTTCACCGGTAAGGAGCCGTTCGACCATGTGCTGGCGCTGAACGTGCTGCACGAGCTGCCCGATGCCGCCGCCGCCCTGGCCCGCCTGCTGCGCGGCCTGCGGCCAGGCGGCCTGCTGCATGTCACCCTGCCCAACCCGCACTCGCTGCACCGGCTGGCGGCCTGGAAGGCCGGCCTGATCGAGGATCCCTGCGCCATCAGCGAGCGCGGCGCGTTGTTCCACACGCTGCGGCTGGAGCCGCCAGACCACAGCGCCGCCTGGATCGGTGCGCTGGGGCTGGAGGAGGTGGGGCGCGAGGGCATTCTGCTGAAGCCGCTGCCGAATGCCGGCATGGCGCGGCTCGGCTCGGCGCTGATCGAGGCCTATGACAGCCTGGCGGAGGCCATGCCCGGCCATGCCGCCATGACCTATTTCCGCTTCCGCAAGCCAGGTCATGGCTGAGGCGCTGCACCTCGTCGGCGGCTCCATCGCCTGCCTGGTGGCGGCGCTGCGGGCCGGCCAGCACGGCCGGCCGGTGACGCTGCACGCCGATCCGGCGCGGCTCGGCGCCAGCTTCGCCGGCATCATGCTGGAGGGAAGGCGGCTCAACCTCGGCATCCGCGTCTTCGAGCTGGAGCATGAGGCGGCGGGCGACCAGCCCGTTTCGGGCTGCGACATGGCGCGAGATGACCACCTGCCTTTCCTCGGCAGCATCCGTGCCCTAGTCGAGGAGGTGCTGGGCGAGGAGCTGGTGCGCGCCGCGGCGCCCGAGATGTGGCTGGAAGGCCGGCGCGCGCCCTGCGTGCTGACCAATGCCGACATCGCCGCCCTGCCGCCGCTGCTCGACCCCGCGCGCCGCAGCCGCATCGCGCGGGAGGCGGCGGCACTGCTGGAGGACCCCTCCCCGCCGCCCTGCCGTTTCCGGCCCGGCCACCCGGCGGGCGCGGTACGGGCGGCGCTGGAGGAGACGCCGCTGGAGGAAGCGTCGCTGGCCAATCACGGCGCCACGCTGCACGGGTTGCTGATCCCGGCGGTGGCCGCGCGGCTCGATCCGGGCTGGGCCAGCCGCGTCGCGGCGGCGCGGCGCAAGCTGTGGCTGGCGCTATTCCACCCGCGCACCGCGCTGGAGGTCTTCCGGGGCGAGACGCCGGGCTTCCGCCCGCACCGGCCCTTCTGGGGGATGCGGGGAGGCGTCTCGGCGGTGTTCGTGGAGCGGCTGCTGGCCCTGCTGACGGCGCTGCCCTCCGTGCGGATCAATCCGGTGGGGCGGCTGCGGCACATGGCCTCCGGGCCGCGGGGCACAGTGCTGCTGGACTTCGCCGCACCACCCGGAGGCGCCCCGCAGCGGCTGAGCCTGCCCGCCGCCACCTGCGCGCTGGGGCTTGGGGCGGAGGAGTTGTTCCGCGCCGCCGGGGTGGACTACGCGCCGCAACGCCTGAGCGCCGCCTTCGGCTGGGCTGAGGTGGCGGAGGCCGACCTTCGGCACTGCCCCTTCAGCCTGCTACTCGCTGCACCCGGCGCGCCGGCGCTGCGTGTCTCCGCCGGCCCTGTGGCGGAGGGCGGCCGGCGCGTGATGGCGCTGGAATTCGGCCATGTGCCGGAGGGGCTGCCTCTTCCCGGCGCGGCGGAAGCCCGCCGGGCGCTGGAGGAGACGGGGCTGCTGCGGGAGGGCGCGCCGATGCGTCTGCTGGGCGTGACGAGCCTGCCCTGCCTGCAGGTGCCGAGCTTCGACAACCGCAGGGCCTTTCAGGCGGCGCTGGCGGCCTTCCACGCGCGGGGGCCGGAAGGCTGGGCGGGGCAGCTGCTGTGCGGCGCCGGCCGGCTCGGCTTCGATTCCATGAATGAGCAGATCCTGACGGGACTGCGGATAGGAGAACCCTGATGAGCACGGTCACACAGGACGAGCTGGAGCGCCTGGCGCAGGACTACTACCTGAACGACGCGGTGGTGGACCACCATGTCGAGCACACCATGCAGCTCAGTTCCGCGCCGATGGTGCTGGCGCAGATCCCGCCTGGCAGCCGCGTGCTGACCATGGGGCATGGCAATGGCCTTATGACCGACGTGCTCATCAAGGGCCCCTTCAGCCTGGAGCTGGTGGAGGGCTCGCCCACGCTGAGCGAGGAAGCGCGCCGCCGGCATGGCGAGCGGCTGGGCGTGCATTGCGCCATGTTCGAAGAGTTTCACGCCCCCGCCGCCTATGACGTGGTGCTCTCACTGCACGTGATGGAGCATGTGGCCGAGCCCGCCGTGACCCTGGCGCAGGCGGCGAGCTGGCTGAAGCCGGGCGGCTCGCTGATCGTGGTGGTGCCCAACCGCCGCTCCCTGCACCGCCGCGTGGCGCTGCGCATGGGGCTGATCGGCCGGCTGGACGAGCTTTCCCCGCGCGACCACCAGGTGGGGCACCTGCGGGTCTATGACCTCGACACCCTGGCGGCCGATCTTTCCGGCGCCGGCCTCGTGCCCGAGCACCGCTTCGGCTACTTCGTGAAGACGCTGCCCAACAGCATGATGCTCGACTATTCGGAGGAGCTGCTGACGGCGCTGGTGCAGGTGGGCGAGGAGGTGCCGCCCGATCTGCTCGCCAATATCGGCATCCGCGCCCGCAAGCCGCAGGCCTGAAGCCGGTCGCCAGAGCGGGCTTTCAAGAGGGCTGGGCCTTCACACGGTCCAGCCCAGCGTCTTACCCAGGTACAGCTTCACGGACGCCGCGGCGCCCAGGCTCTTCTTGAAGGCGTAGAGCCCCTGGTTCAGCTCGCCCTGGATGGAGGACGTGCCGAGATCCAGCATCCGGCACCCTTCGGCGCGGGCGAAGTGGTAGATGCGCCCTGCCAGCACCGTCACCGGGCTGAGCCGCTCCACGCCGGGCTTCTCGCCCCAGGCATAGACGTAGAGGATCGCCGGGTTGACCTGCACGCAGAGGGCGGCGGCGATCATCTCGCCCTTCAAAAAGGCGCCGAAGACATGCACGGCGCCGGGGAATCCCGCCAGCATCTCCTGCACCTGGGGCCAACTCATGCTCAGGCTGTAGTTCTTCTTGCGCCGGCTCTCCAGCAGCACGCCATAGGCCGCCTCATGCAGGGCCGGCTCCAGCAGGCTGGCGGAGACCCCCTCCCGCGCCGCCTTGGCCAGCCGCTTGCGGTTGGCATAGGTGCCGCAGGCGCTGAAGCTGTGGCGGCCCAGACTGATCGCCTGGTTCAGCTCGTGCCGCGTCACGCCATAGCCGAGGCGCGCCAGGGCGTTGAAGGTCAGTGCGCTCCGCTCCGGCGCATAGCCCAGCGGCGGCAGCACCAGTTCCAGGCGGCGCGCGCCGGCGGCCAGCAGCCAGACCTCTGCGGCGCGGATGAAGGCTTCCGTCTCCACCGGCCCCAGATCCTCCGCCAGGTCGAAACCGCCATAGGAGCCACGCCCGGGGCTGGACCACAGGCCCGGCTCCACCTGCAATGCGTGGAACCGGCCGCAGATCCGCGGCGAACGGTCCTGCCGCAGCTGCATCAGCACGCCCCCGCCAGGGCAGCGCGCGCGATGCAGCGCATGGAAGGCCGGGCGGTTGAAGAGATCCGCCTCCTCATCCGGCAGGAAGCGGTCGACCAGCAGTTCCAGTCCCGGGGCGACGGACAGGGGGGCCGGGGGCGGCGGAACCGCCGGCAGGCGCAGCGCCGCCGGCGCGAAGGGCATCGGCGGGAGGTGCGGCGGAACCTCGGCGCCCTCCGGGAGCTTCCAGGACATGACCGGCCTCACCCCCCCTGCAGGATCTGGCCCAGCCGGGCGAAGGCTGCCGGCGCATCGGCGCGCTCGTCGATGCCCTGGCCCAGGAAGGCCTCCAGCGCCGGGTGGTGGCGGATGGCCGCATCCACCTCGGCATCGCTGCCCGCGCGGTAGGCGCCCAGCCGGATCATCTCCGCCATGTCGGCATAGGTGCCGATCAGGCGCCGCGCCTCCGACAGCAGCCGGTTCTCCTCCGGCGAATGGCAGCGCGGCAGGGCGCGGCTGACGGAGCGCAGCACGTCGATGGCCGGCCAGCGGCCCCGCTCCCCCACGCGGCGGTCCAGCACGATATGCCCGTCCAGGATGCCGCGCACGGCATCGGCGATCGGCTCGTCATGGTCGTCGCCATCGACCAGCACGGTGAAGACGGCGGTGATGTCGCCCTCCCCCTGCACGCCCGGCCCGGCCCGCTCCAGCAGGGCGGGCAGCTCGGTGAAGACGGAGGGGGTGTAGGAGCGTGCGGTGGCCGGCTCGCCGGCGGCGAGGCCAATCTCGCGCTGTGCATGCGCCAGCCGGGTGACGGAATCGAGCAGCAGGAACACCTGCCGGCCCTCGGCGCGGAAATGCTCGGCCACGGCCAGCGTGGCCTGCGCGGCGCGGCGCCGGGCCAGCGCCGGCTGGTCGGAGGTGGAGACCACCACCACCGTCCGCCGCCGCCCTGCCTCGCCCAGCGTCTGGTCGAGGAACTCGCGCACCTCGCGCCCGCGCTCCCCCACCAGCCCGACCACCACCACATCCGCCTCGACAAAGCGCGCCAGCATGCCCATCAGCGTCGATTTGCCGACGCCGGAGGCGGCGAAGATGCCCAGGCGCTGGCCACGGCAGATGGGGGTGAACACATCCAGCGCGCGCAGCCCCGTGCCCAGCCGCGCGCCCACCAGCCGGCGGCGCAACGCATCGGGCGGGGCCTGGCGCAGCCGCACGCCGCGGCGGCCCTGCGGCAGCGGCCCCAGCCCGTCCAGCGGCCGCCCCAGGCTGTCGATCGCCCGGCCCATCCAGGCATCGCAGGGGTAGAGGCTCAGCGGCTCCTCCAGCCACAGACGGGCGCCCGGGCTGAGCCCCTCCGTGCCACCCTCTGGCACGGCGATGGCGCTCTCGGCCGAGAAGGCGACGATCTCGCCATGCATGGCGCCGCGCCCCGGGCGCCCGACCCGGATGCGGTCACCGATCGCCAGGCTCTCGCCCAGGCCGGTGGCCGAGAGCGCGGCGCCGCGCACCGCCGACAGCGTACCGAAGCGTTGCCATCGCGGCACCCGCGCCAGTTGCGAGGCGACATCGCCCAAAGGTGAGACCACCGGCAAAGTCCTCATGCGAATTTTTGCGGATAGCCTGGAAAGCACACCCACTTCCAGGACCTTCCTGCCGAAGCATCTATGCGAAAAATCTCGACAAGGGCAAGGGCCGGCGCTATTCGTCGGGGCGACAGCAGAGAGGCGCCCCGATCCCATGCTCGACGGTATCGACGTCTTCCGCATCACCGGCGCCCGCATGCGGCATCTGGCGGAGCGGCAGAACATCCTGGCGCAGAACATCGCCAACGCCGATACGCCCCTCTACCGGGCGCGGGACGTGAAGGCCTTCCAGTTCGACAGCGCC
The DNA here is from genome assembly GCF_058833935.1 of Roseomonas sp. TS2. Taxonomy (NCBI): domain Bacteria; kingdom Pseudomonadati; phylum Pseudomonadota; class Alphaproteobacteria; order Acetobacterales; family Roseomonadaceae; genus Roseomonas; species Roseomonas sp. TS2. The sequence goes on from NZ_JCACVY010000009.1 coordinate 42,005, forward strand.
TTGCTGCGCAACCAGCCCGGCCTGCCCAGCCTGCAACTCGCGGCGACGCGCCCGGGCCATCTCGGCCGCACGCGGGAGGGGCTGACCGTCACCGCCGACCGTGCCGAGGGCTACAGCGAGGACCCGGACGGCAACACGGTCAATCTGGAGGAACAGATGGTCAAGCAGGCCGACGTGGCGAAGGCCTACGACCTCGCCACCCTGGTCTACCGCCGCGGCACGGCGCTGCTGCGCACCGCCGCCGGAGGCCGCTGATGATCCGCATCAACCCCGTCTCCGGCGCCGGCCCGCTGACCCAGGCGATGGCCACCGCCGCCTCCGGCATGAGCAGCCAGGCCGTGCGCATGCGGGTGGCGGCCGAGAACATCGCCAACGCCGCCTCCACCGCCGCAGTGCCTGGCGGTGACCCCTACCGGCGCAAGCTGCTCACCTTCGGCCGGATGGTCGACCGCGGCACCGGCGCGCAGCTGGTGCGCATGGACAACATCCGCCCCGACCCGCGCGACTTCCGCACCCAGTTCGACCCCGCCCACCCGGCGGCGGATGAGCGGGGCTACGTCAAGCTGCCGAATGTGGACCCGCTGATCGAACAGGCGGACCTGCGCAGCGCCGGGCGCAGCTACGAGGCCTCCATTGCCGTGATGCAGCAGGCCCGCGCGCTCTACGGCAAGACACTCGACATCCTGAGGGCGTGAACGCCATGACCACACCGCTCGCGGCGATCCCGCCCGTCTCCGCCGCCATCCGCGCCTACGGTGCCACGGCCACCCCCTCGGGGGATTTCGGCACCATGGTGGGCGATGCCGCACGGGCCTCGCTGGCCACGCTGCGCCGCGCGGAAGTGACCGCGGCGCGCGGCGTGGCGGGCACGGCCGACGTGCAGGAGGTGGTGCAGGCCGCCGCCGCCGCCGAACTCACCGTGCAGACCCTGACCCAGCTGCGCGACAAGGTCGTCGGCGCCTACACGGATGTGCTGCGCATGGCGGTGTGAGCACCGCCATGATCCCTTTCCTCGCCTGACCGCCAGAACGGCCGGAGCTTCCGATGAATGAAGGCGACGTTGTCGAGGTTCTGCGCGGCGGCTTCTACACCACCATGCTGGTGGCGGCCCCGCCCCTGCTGGCCGCGCTGATCACCGGCGTCGCCGTCTCGGTGCTGCAGGCGCTGACGCAGATCCAGGAGATGACCCTCTCCTACGTTCCCAAGATCGTGGTGACGCTGGTGGCCACCATGCTCTCCCTGCCTTTCGGCTTCGCCGCGCTGCGCTCCTATACGGAGGAGATCGCGCAGCTGATCGTCGGGCTCTAAGCCATGTCGTTCCTGCGCAGGCTGCGCGACAGTCTCGGCCACCAGGACATGCTGTTCGCCGCGGCGCTGGTGCTGCTGCTGGCGGTGCTGGTGCTGCCCATGCCCCGCTGGCTGGTCGATCTCGGCCTGGCCACCTCCATCACTCTTTCCGTGCTGATCCTGATGGTCGCCATCTGGATCGAGCGGCCGCTCGATTTCTCGGTCTTTCCCACGGTGCTGCTGGTGGCTACGCTGCTGCGGCTGGCGCTGAACCTGGCCACCACGCGGCTGATCCTGGCCGACGGCCATCGCGGGCTGGACGCGGCGGGCAGCGTCATCCACGGCTTCGCGGTGTTCATCGTCGGCGGCGACTTCATCATCGGCGTCATCGTCTTCACCATCCTGATCATCGTGAACTTCATCGTGGTGACGAAGGGCGCGGGGCGCATCGCCGAGGTCGCGGCACGCTTCAGCCTGGATGCCATGCCCGGCAAGCAGATGGCGATCGACGCCGACCTCGCCGCCGGCACCATCGACGATGCCGAGGCCAAGCGCCGCCGCAAGGAGCTGGAGGACGAGAACTCCTTCTTCGGCGCCATGGACGGCGCCTCGAAATTCGTCCGCGGCGATGCCGTGGCGGCCATCATCGTTACCATTGTCAACGTGCTGGGCGGCATCGTCGTCGGCACCATGCGGCATGGCATGCCGCTCTCCGGCGCGGCGGCGAACTACGTGACTTTGGCGGTGGGCGATGGCATCGTCTCGCAGATCCCGGGGCTGATCGTCTCGGTGGGCGCCGGCATGCTGGTCTCCAAGGGCAGCGTGCGCGGCTCGACCGACAAGGCCTTCATCGCCCAGCTCGGCGCCCATCCCAAGCCGCTGTACCTGGCGGCGGGGCTGTCGGGCCTCTTCGCGGTGCTGCCCGGCCTGCCCTTCGTGGCGCTTGGGCTGGTGGCGGCAGGCGGCGGCTGGCTGGCGCAGACCGCCGTGCAACGCGCCGCCGCCGCCGCGGAGAGCAGCGCCGCCACGCCCGATGCCGCACCGCGCGAGGAGAGCATGGCGGAGCTCATCCGGGTGGATGACGTCCGGCTGGAGCTCGGCATGGGCCTCGTCTCGCTGACTGCCGGCCGCCAGGGCGGGCTGTCCGAGAAGATCAAGAAGCTGCGCCGCGCCTTCGGGCTGGAATACGGCTTCGTGCTGCCCGCCGTCCGCATCAAGGACAACATGGACCTCGCCTCGGGCGAATACTCCATCCAGGTGCAGGGCGTGGAGGTGGCGCGGGAGACGCTGATGCTTGGCCGCCTCCTGGCCTTCGCGCCGGGCGGGCAGGAGATCGGCGTGCCCGGCATCGACACGCAGGAGCCCTCCTTCCACATCCGCGCCCGCTGGATCGAGCCGGCGCTGCGCGAGATGGCCATGGCGCAGGGGCTGACGGTGGTCGATGTCGAGACGGTGCTGACCACCCACATGTCCGAGGTGCTGAAGGGCTACATGGCCCAGCTCCAGGGCTATGCCGCCACGCAGAAGCTGCTGGACGGGCTGGAGAAGGAGCACCAGCGGCTGGTCGGGGACCTGATCCCCGCCGTCCTGCCGCTGGCCACCTTGCAGAAGGTGCTCTCCACCCTGCTGGCCGAGCGGATCTCGATCCGCAACCTGCCGCTGATCCTGGAGGCGCTGCACGAGGGCGCCAGCTTCACCCGAAACGTCTCCATGCTGACCGAGCATGTGCGCCAGCGCCTGTCGCTGCAGATCTGCCGCGGCTTGACGCAGGAGGATGGCTATATCACCGCCCTGCTGCTCTCGCCCGAATGGGAGAAGGAGGTGGGCAGCGCCATCGTCGAGGAGGGCGACCAGCGCAGCTTCGCCATGGCGCCCTCCAAAATCCAGGAGCTGGTCAGCGCCACCCGCGCCCGGATCGCCGAGGCGGCGGCCAAGGGCGACTGGCCGGCGGTGCTGACCTCGGCCGGGGCGCGGCCCTTCGTGCGGCACCTGGTGGAGCGCATCAACCCCACCATCGCCGTCATCTCCCATGCCGAGGTGCACCAGCGGGCCAAGCTGCGCACCGTCGGCCAGATCTGACCCGGCTGCCCGCCATGCAGGCGGCGATGACGCTGGAACACTGGCTGAACGCGGAGCTCTACCGCCTGCTGCTGGTGTTCTGCCGCGTCTCGGCCGCCTTCATGCTGCTGCCCGGCCTGGGCGAGGGGCAGATGCCGGCCCGGATCCGCATCATCGCCGGGCTGGTGGTGGCCTACTGCATCGCCCCGCTGGCGGGGCCCGCCACGGCGGCGCCTGGCGTGTGGGGCAGCGTGGCGGCGGCCGCGCTGGAGGTGATCACTGGCGCCTTCCTCGGCACGCTCTCGCGCATCCTGCTCTCCGCCGTGCAGGCGGCCGGGCAGATCATTGGCCAGAGCATCGGCATCAGCAACGCCTTCGCCTTCGGCATTGGCATGGACAATTCCGCGGTACTGGGAGCGGCCATCTACGTAGCCTGCCTGGTGGCGCTGTTCGCCATCGACGGGCACCATCTGGGCCTGCGCGCCCTGGCCGACAGCTACGCCCTGGTAGGGCTGGGCGAGCCGCTGCCCAGCGCCGCCGCCGCCCGCTCCGTCACCGAGGGGGTGGAGGCCGCCTTCCGCCTGTCCATGCAGCTCAGCATGCCGTTCCTGCTGCTATCGGTGCTGTTCAACATGGCGCTGGCAGGCATCAACCGGGCTTTGCCGGCCATGCCGGTCTTCATGATTGGCGCCCCCGCCCTGCTGCTGGTCGGGCTGCAACTGCTACAGGTGACGGCGCCCTCCTTCGTGGCGGAGGTCCTGGCCGCTTATGGGCCCGCCATCATGGCCGGGCGCTGAGCCGCATGGCAGAAGAAAGTGGCCAGGAAAAAACCCTCGAAGCCTCCGCCCGCAAGCTGCAGCAGGCGCGAGAGAAGGGCGATCTGCCGATCTCACGCGAGGGCTCCAGCTTCGGCCTCTATGCCGCGATGCTGATTGTGCTGGGCCTGTCAGGCGGCACGATCGCCCATCACGTCGCCACCCTGCTCCTGCCAATGATCGAGCAGCCGGAGGCCTTCCTGCTGCTGACGGAGGAGGGTTACCGCCAGGCCGGCTGGGCGCTGGTGCAGGCGCTCGCCCTGGCGCTGCTGCCGGTCTTCGGCCTGCTGATGGCCGGCAGCCTGCTGCCGCACCTGATGCAGAACACCGTGGTGGTGGCGCCGGAGCGCCTAGAGGTGCGGCTGTCGCACATCTCGCCGCTCTCCGGCATGAAGCGCCTCTTCAGCTTCAAGGCGTTGTTCGAGTTCGGCAAGAACCTGCTCAAGGCCAGCGCCGTTGCCGCCGCCTGCTGGCTTGTCGGCACGCCGCTCTACGAGCAGAGTGCATCATTGGCGGAGCTGGACCCGGCCGCCTTTCCGGCTTTGGCGACCAACGCGATTATCACCATCCTCTTTGCGGTGACGGCGGTCTCATTCCTGATCGCGGCCATCGACATCAGCTTCCAGCGCTTCGATTATCAACGGCGGCAGCGGATGACCATTCAGGAGATGCGCGAGGAGATGCGCTCGACCGATGGCGATCCGCATGTGAAGGCCGCCCTCAAGAAACGACGCCGCCAGTTTTCGCAAAGACAAATGATGGCGGATGTGCCGAAATCGACGGTTGTCATCACCAACCCCACCCACTTCGCCGTGGCCCTGCGCTACGAGCGCGGGGAGGATTACGCGCCGGTCTGTCTGGCCAAGGGCACCGATCACCTGGCGCTGCGGATCCGTGAACGGGCTCAGGCCGCCGGGGTGCCCATCATGGAGGACAAGCCGCTGGCGCGGGCCTTGCACGCTTCCGTGGAGGTGGGCCAGCCAATCCCGCCCCTGCATTTCGAGGCCGTGGCCAAGATCATCGGCATTGTCTGGGCCCAGAAGGGCTTCCGGCCGGCGGCGGGAGTAAGCCAGCCCGCGTCGCAAAAATGAGACTTACCGATTGACGCGAGATTTCGCCGATGCGAATTAACGGGCGCCATAACGCACGAGGTCGTGGATGTCCCCTTATTTTCGCCGCTCATTGCTGGGTGGATTGGTGGCCGCTGCGCTGATTCCGGCGGTGCTGGCCCCTCTCCATGCCGCCCAGGCCGCCGAGGCACCCAAGAAGGAGTTCGAGTACGTCACGCTCGGCGACTTCACGGTGAACCTGCCGGCCGCCAGCCGCCGTATGTCCTACGTGGTCGTCTCCGTGACGCTGGAGACCCAGGCGGCGCAGACCCAGCAATTCAAGGATCTGTCGCCGCGGCTGAAGCAGGCGGTGCTGCAACGGCTGATGGCTATGTCGGAGCGTCAGGAACTGCGCCCGGGCCGGACCGACCCTACCACGCTGCGGGACAATCTGTTCGACAGCCTGGCGCGCATCCAGGAGGAAGGGCTGAAGGATGTGGTAATCACCCGCCTCATCCACAGCTGAAGAACGGGCGGCCGCGGCGGGAACCGCGGCCGCACGAGCAGGATTGCCGCGAGCAGGGCCGTCTCTCAGGCGCCGAGGCGGGTGATATCCGTCGCGCTGACGACATTGCCGTTGTCCAGCACCAGATTCATCTCTCCGCTGCTGTCGCGCCGCACCTCGGTAACTTTCCCCGAGCTAGTGATGGTGCCGGCCACCTGGCGCGCATTCTCGGCGTTCTGGCCGACCACCCGCACCGCGTAGGAGCCGGCCGCCAGCGCCACGCCATTGCTGTCCTTGCCATCGAAGCTCAGCTGCGTGCTGCCTGTCTGCACCGGGACTTGGCGCACCACCTCCCCCGCGCTGTTCAGCACCTCCAGCCGGAGGTTGGTCAGGCTGCCGGCAGGCACGTCGACCGTCACCGGAACGCTGGCGCCGGCGGTGGGCAGCACCATGCGCGACATCTGCATCTGCACCGTCCGGCCCAGCAGCGCGGCATTCTCCGCCAGGCCGCCGCCACCGGAGAGGGAGGTGGCGATGCCCTGCAGCAGGCTGTTCGTCTTGGTCTGCTGCTCCACCTGCGAGAACTGTGCGAGCTGCGCCACGAACTGCGTCGGGTCCGTGGGCTCCAGCGGGTTCTGAAACTTCATCTGCGCCGTCAGCAGCGTCAGGAAGCGGTCGAAGTCGGGGCTGGACGAGTTCAGCTTGGTGGTGGCGGGGCCGCTCGCGGCGGTGCCGGTGCTGGCCGCCGCGGCATTGCTGGTGGCGGTCACGTTGGAAACACTGGCCATGTAATGCGCTCCGTGGTCGTGGCGGCTCAGGCGACGATGTCGATCAGGCTGTCCGAGTCTGGGCGGCGGGAGGGAGCGGCCACCTCGGCGGTCTGATCCTCCCCTGGTCCGGCATCGGCCTGCAGCGCCTGGGCGGGCTCCGGCGCCTCGCGCTCCGCCCAGCTGAGCGAACCATGCTGGAGGTCCAGCCCCTGCCCGCCCAACTGGAGTCCGGCCTGTTCCATCTGCTGCATCAGGCTGTGGCGTTCCTGGCGCAGGGCCTCGAAGGTCTCGGCCCGTTCCGCCAGCATCACCACCTGCACCGTACCTTCCCGGAAGGTCAGGCGCAGCTCGACCCGGCCTAGCTCCGGTGGACGGAGATCCACCGATACCGTCTCCACCCCGGCCTCCGTGGCCTCCTTCACGCGCAAGACGAGCTGAGGTGTCGCCTCGGGCGGCAGGCGCGGATGCACCAGGGCCTGATTCTGCATAGGAGCCCGGGGAGCCGGTGCCTCCTGCACAAAGGGGGTCCAGCTGGCCATGCCGGCTTCCATCGCCAGGCCGACGGGAGCGGATGGCACCTGTATTTCGCCGGCAGGGGGTGGGATTTCGGCGCCTGCCACGGCCAGCCGGGCCGTGATCTCCGTCACCTTCTGCAGCAGGGGGCCGCGCATTTCATCGGGCTCCGGCCAGGGAGGCGGAACCCTCGACCCCGCATCCTCCGGTGCGGCCAAAGCCTGCGGCGCGGCGTTCTCGGGCTGTGGCATGCCGGCCGGAGGCAATGTGGGCGGCTGCGCCGGAGCCAACTGTGCCAGGGAGACGGAGGACCGCGAAGGCGAGCGCGGCAGGCCTCGCGCAGCGGCTTTGTCTTCCATGACGGCAGGCAATGCCGCAGTAGCCGGGCCCTGCTCAGCCGGAACAGAAGTCACCACAGCCGCTGCAACTGGCGGGAGTTGTGGCTGGCTGGGCGCCGGATGCGGATGCGGATGCGGCGGCAGCGTTTGGGCCGACGTATGGTGTTGCGCCTGACCCTGGGCTTGCTCCTGGCTCTGCCCAGCAATCTGCTCCTGAGGTGGGAGGTTCTGCCCAGCCAATCTCATGGAAGGGAGCTCTGGCTCCAGGATGGCTGGCTGCATGGCTGGCTGCGCCGCGATGCCGGCAGGGGAGGGCGGCGCCATTGGGGCGGCCTCACCAGGCGATGGCTCCAAGGCGGCCAGAGAGGCTGTCGCCGCAGGCAAGCCAGCCCCGGCGTCGGCCGCAAGCCCTGTGGTGGCCTCCAGCGCCACTGCGGCCGGTGCGGCCGGTGCGGCAGGCAAGGAGATTGCGGGCGGGGCGGTCTCAGGCCATGAGGTGCTGGAGAGCAGCGGCGCCGCAGGGGAGAGAGGCTGCCCCATGGCCGTGCTCTGGAGCAGGGCCATCAGCTGGCCTGCTTCCTCGGCGGCGGCGGCCAGCGCCTCCCAGGGCAGCGCCTGCCCTTGCAGGCCCGGCAGTGCCGGGGTTCCTTTGGCCTTGGGAGCAAGCAGAGCTTCCGCCGCCTCCGTCTCCGCCGGCATGGCCTGCCCTGCCATCAACAGGGCGAAGGCCTCCAGTTCCGTATTGGTTACCAGCGGGCCGCCCATGCTCCACTCGGGCCGCCCGCCCGGTACCGGCGTGGCTTGCAGAAAGGGCTCGCCGCCCAACGGAATGGCCATGGAGTTCTTCCTGTCCTGCGCGGCCGGCAGGCCCCGGCGGAACGGGGCTCCTAGGGCGCGCGGTGAAACGTGTGGGCTGCGTCAGCCGAACAGATCATCCACCGCACTCTGGCCCAACCCGCCCTGCGCCGCGGTGCTAGGGCCATTCAGAAGGTGGGCATCCGGGCGCGAGGGAGCAGTTTCCGGCATCGCGCTCAGCTCTTCCGGGCTGATCCCGAGGAGAGACACCAGCCCGGCGATGCGGGCCTCGACCTGCCGCATGGCCCCGAGCACTTTCCGCACGCGCTGACCCGTAAGGTCCTGGAAGGCGCAGGCCAGAACGATAGCCGTGGCCGCCTCATCAACCTCGGCCAGATCCGCCGTGGTGTCGGTGGAGGTGCCGGCATGCAGCCGGCCTGCGGCGGCCTGGGCACGTTCGGCCTGCCGCAGAATTTCCAGCGCGGCGCCCTCGGTGTCGCCCACCACGGCATCCAGCGTGTCGCCCATATCGGCCGGCGGCGGAGAGAGGCCGAGGACCTCCGCCCGTGTCTCGGCCAGGAGCCGTGACATCGCGCGCATCTCGACCAGCGCCTGGCCAAGCTTATCCTCACCCCCCCCGGCGTTGCTGGGGTTGAGTTCCATCATCCGATCGACCTCGGATGCGATGGCTGCCGCATACCCGGCGATTCGGGACAGCCCGGCCTGGGGCGTTGGCATCGCGCGAACCGTTCCGCACTCAGCCAACCACGGAAGCGATTTTCGCCTTCAACGTTTCCGCCGTGAAGGGCTTCACGATGTACTGCGATGCACCGGCCTGTTTCGCGGCAATGACGTTCTCCGTCTTGCTCTCCGCCGTCACCATGATGAAGGGCATCTTCGACAGATTCGCGTCGCCACGAACCTCCTTCAGCAGCTCCAGGCCGGTCATGGGCTCCATGTTCCAGTCGGAGATGACGAGGTCGTAGCGGGAGACCTTGATCTTCTCCAGCGCCTCCGCCCCGTTGCCGGCTTCCTCCACATCCTTGAAGCCGATCTGGTCCAGCAGGTTTCGCACGATACGCCGCATCGTGGGATAATCATCGACCACCAAAATCTTCACGCGCCGGTCCCCCTTTTGCGTCTCCGCGCATCATCGCATGACGAACATTTTTCGCAAGAGATATTGGCGCCTCTTGGAAGCCTCGCATGCGATCAGGTCTCCAGCGCCACCTCGGGAGCCGAGAAGGCGAGCCCATACCACGCCGCATTGCCTTCGCCGCCGCCATCCGGGTCACAGCGCTGGGACAGGCCCCAGGCGGGCACGATCCAATGCACCGGCGTCCCGCAGGCCTCGGCCACCTGCCGCGCCAGCCGCAGTCCTTCCTCGAAAGCCGATGGCAGCGGCAGCAGGGCGGCGCAATTCGCCGCGCAACTGCGGATCTGCCGGTCGGCATCCAGTTGCCGCAAGGCCTGGGGCGGCAAGCCCGGCGCCTCCCACCGCAGTTCTACGGGCAGCGTGCCAGGCAGGAGCCGACGGAGCGTCTTCAGGAAGGCGTGCCGCGATACCGGCTGCCATTTCCCGCGCCAATCCTCGTGGGCGATGCCCAGTATCGCGTGTGGTGGCGCAGCCGGCATCAGTGCCGCCGCGAGGCTTGGCCAGGCGTGCAGCGCCGCCAGCCCCACCGGGCGGTTCCAGGGCCTCGCGAAGCAGGCGGGCAGCTCGCCAAGCTGGTCGGCCAGCTGGCTGGCCATGCAGTCGTCGCCATCGGTCCAATGGTCGACCAGTTCGAAGCGCAGGATGTCGCTGACCTCATTGCCGAGCAGCTCGTCCAGATGCGCGAACAGGCCGGAGGAGAGCAGCTGGTACCGCTCATCGCCATGCGGCGCGTCCCAGATCTCGCAAGGGATGCAGGCGCCGTCCGGCGGCAACGCCTCGCCGGAGACGCTGATGCCGATCGCCAGGGAAGGCGAGGCCGGCTGCATCCGCCACAGCACCGCCCCCCATGCCGACCAGCGCAGCACGGCCGGGCCGGCCAGCCCGGCGCAGACAGGGTGGAACGGCGCGAGCATTGCCGCCTCCGGCAGCCAGCTGGCCGCCTGCACAGCTCCGACGAACGTCTCTCCCTGGGCCAGGCACACGCCATCCTCCTGGCACACCACATGCAGCGCCCCAGGCAGCACGGAGAGGCTTTCACGCAGCGCTCTGCCACCGGCCAGCCAGCGCGCTGAAACCGGATCGCAAACCAGGATGGAGGATCCTTCCCGCAGGGCCAGGGAGCCGCCCGGCAACAGAAGCAGGCCGATCGCACGATCGGAGAGGGGGAGAAGGCATTGCAGGTGCCGCACAGCGGCCCGCTGCTCGTCCAGCGTCGGGAACTGGCGCAACTGCGCGTCGAAGCGGCGCAGCAGGGCCATGCCGGCGGGGCTGCTCAGATCCAGGCCGGTGATGCCGCCCAGTGGCGTGTCATACGACGAACCATAATTCTTTGGTTTGTGCATCACACGAAAATCACCATCAAGTTTCATAACCAGCTAGGCTTCTCCCGCCTCTGGCGTCAATCTTTCCTTTCGATAGCAAATTGATAAGCGGAACGGACGTAAAATTATCAGTTTGTGAAGGTGCGTCATGGCACCACCTGCGGCGTGTGATCGCTTCAGGAGAAACCGAATGCAGATCAACCGCAGAGGCCCCGGTGAGGCCAGCCTGACGCAGGACGGACGGGACCTTCTCGACCTGCTGGCTGTCGAGGCCAGCGATGAGGAATTCGATGCCTTTCTCGCACGCCTGGAACAATGTCTGGCGCTGCGCGAGGACATGCCCCGCATTGCGGTGACCTATCGTGAGGGCCTGCTTGGCCAGGTGGAGGCGGACCTGCCTCTGCAGCTCGTCGTCGTCGAGGAAGATCCGCATGACGAGCCTCCTCTCCGTGTGCTGCGCCGCACCGTGCCAGCCGGCACGGCCGCGCTGGACGCCATGCTTGCGGTCGCGGAGCGGCGCCTGCAGCTGAAGCGCGGGCGCGCGCCATGAGCCTGCCGGAGCGCCATGCGCGCCTCGAGCTGGATGCGCCCCTGCGCCGCCCCCTGCCCCGGCCTGACGCGGAGGCGCTGGTCGCGCTGCTGATGGGACGCCTGCCCGCGCGGCCGCCGGCGCACCCCCTGTTCTCCATGCCGGAGGCCGGCACGATCCTGACCGGCGAAAGCCTCGACCATCTGACCCAGGGCTCCCGCATTCTGCAGGATGACGATGGGCCGCGGCTCTGCGTCTCGGCGAGCCTGCCGCCATGGCCGGGGCTGCTGGAGGCGTCGGTCGACTGGCTGGGCGGGCAGCTGCGGCTGGCGGTGGGCGAGGTGGCAGGCTTCACGGTGCCGGCGCACAGCCATCGCCACGACATGCGCCTTCTGATCTGGACCGGCACGCGCCTATGCCCGCTGGGCCCACTGCCGGACCAGCGCGCCGGCGCCCTGGCGGGCGGGTGCAGCATGGCGGCTTTTCAGCGGGCGGCCGGCCTGCCAGCTCTGGACGAGCCGGAGAGCGTGCTGCGTCCCATCATGCGCCGCGTGGCCCTGGCGCAGCTACGCCGGCAGGCCTTGCCCGTATCGCAGACGTTGCTGGATGGGCCGTTCGAAGGCCAGGTGCTGTTCCGCCTCTGGCTGGCCGCCGCAGCCGAAGCCTCGCAGGGCTTTACTACGGCCACGGTGCCGCGGGCTCTGCATGTCGCCTGAGAGGAACGTCACCATGCAGAGCGGCAAAAGCAAAATCTCTTGCGAAAAATCTTTGGTTCCCCTATTCCTGGCTCACCCGCATGAGGCGGACATGGCTTCACCGGATCCGCGAAACTTCCGGGAAGCGCCGGCAGAAGGCAGGCGTATATGAGGCATGACAATCTTCGGTCGGCTGCGCAGGCCTCTCTCCGCCTGCGCGGCCGCACCCACCCGTTCCTGACCCTTGAAGTGGCGGAGACCGATCCGGCCCTCCTGGAGGAGGCGCTGGCGGCGAAGCTGAGCAGCACAGCCAGCTTCTTCCGCCACGCACCGGTGCTGCTCGACCTCGCCGCCCTTCCAGCGGAGGCGGCCTCCCGCGTTCCGGAGATGCTGGCGGTGATCCGCCGCCTGGGCCTGGTGCCCGCCGCTTTCCGGGCGCGCTGGCCGGAGATCGACCGGGCCGCGCTGGCCGCCGGGCTCGGCCGCATGCTGGAGGCGGAAGCCGGCCAGGACATGACCCTCCCCTGCGACCGCCGCCCCACCGTCATCGTCAGCGAGCCGGTCCGCTCCGGTCAGCGCATCTATGCCGCGGAAGCCGATCTCGTGGTGCTGCATTCCGTCTCGCCCGGCGCGCAGCTGCTGGCCGATGGGTGCATCCACGTCTATGGCGCGCTGCGCGGCTCGGCGAGCGCGGGGGTGGGCGACGATCCGCACGCTCGCATCTTTGCGAAAAACATGGACGCCGAAATGCTCTCCATCGCCGGCCTCTGGCTCGGCGCCGAGGACATCCCGGCCGAATGGGTAAGGCGCCCCGCCCAGCTCCGCGTTGCGGATGGCTGGCTGCGCTTCGCCCCCCTGCCCTGAGCTGAACCCCTTCCTCCGACCGCACGACAACAGGGAGAACCCGATGTCCGCGACCGTCATCACCATTACCTCCGGCAAGGGCGGGGTCGGCAAGACGACCACCACCGCCGCCTTCGGCGCCGCGCTGGCCCTGCGCGGCAAGCGCGTCTGCGTGGTCGACTTCGATGTCGGGCTGCGCAACCTCGACCTGGTGCTCGGCATCGAGAAGCGGGTGGTCTACGACTTCCTGCATGTCGCCAACGGCCAGGCCAAGCTGCACCAGGCGCTGATCCGCGACAAGCGGATCGAGAACCTGCAGGTGCTGGCCACCTCCCAGACGCATGAGAAGGACGCACTGACGCTGGAGGGGGTGAACCGGGTGATGGAGCAGCTGCGCGAGGAGTTCGACTACATCCTCTGTGACAGCCCGGCCGGCATCGAGCACGGCGCCATGATGGCGCTCTACCACGCCGACCATGCCATCGTGGTGTGCAACCCCGAGGTCAGCTCGATCCGCGACGCGGACCGCATCCTCGGCTTCATCGCCGCCAAGTCGAAGCGCGCCGAGGATGGCCGGGAGCCGGTGCGCGAGCATCTCCTCGTCACCCGCTTCGACCAGGAGCGCGTGCGCTGTGGCGAGATGGTCGGGCTGCACGACATCCAGGACATCCTCTCCGCCGAGCTGCTCGGCGTGGTCCCGGAGAGCAAGGCGGTGCTGAAGGCCTCCAATGCCGGCATGCCGGCCAGCATGGACGAGAGCACCGATGCCGGCCGCGCCTATCGCGACGCGGTCTCACGCTTCCTGGGCGAGGTGCGACAGCCGATCCGCCTCCCCGCCGCCGCGGCCATGAACCACGCGATGGAAGCCGCCGCGGAGCCGCGCGGATTCCTGCGCCGGCTGTTCCGGTTTGCCTGAACCCCACAGGACATTGACGCCATGCCCTTGATCGCCCTGATCCAGCGCCGCCGCAACACGGCCGGCATCGCCGCGGCGCGGCTGCGCAAGCAGGTCAGCGCCGACCGCCTGGCGGTGCTGGGCGACGATATCACCCAGCGCATCCAGGATGCCTGCCTGCGGGAGATCCGCAAGCTGGCACGTGGCGGCCATGTGCGGGTGAAGATCGGCACCTCGCCGGCGCTCGAGGTGCGCGAGATCGACATCGACCTGACGCCGGGACGCTGAGGAGGCACGATGCTGATCTCGGCTTCCCAGTGCCGCATGGCTCGCGCCGCGCTGGGGATGAGCATGCGGGAGCTCGCCGCCGCCGCCGGCGTCTCGGTCAACACGCTGAGCCGCATCGAGGGCAACGGCAATGTCACCAGCCGCACCCTGGCCAAAGTGCAGGCTATTCTGGCGCGGAGCGGAGTGGCGTTCCGGCGAGACGGCTCCGTCAGCGTCGGGCAGGCGCCTTTGAAGGAAGGGCTGTAGCTCCCCCCATCCCATCCCGTCTGGCTGCTCTCAGGCGGCGCGGCGGCGGGTCCTGGGGGGTCTTGCCGCCAGTGTCACTGCCGCCAGTGCCGCTTCCGGCGGCGCCGTGGGCGGGCGCCGCTTCAGGAAGCGGCTCCACCTCATCCTCCTCCAGCAGCGGCATCGTCTCGATCGGCGCGAGGCTGGTGATGTTGGTGGTCGGGTAGAAGGCAACCAGCCAGGATTTCAGCGCCGTCTGCCCGGTGGGCTTGGGAAAGCCCTTGTCCAGCGCCCGCCGCACACGCGGGTCGATCAGCGCGATCCCGTAGCCCGGCAGGCTGCGCTTGTGCGTGGCATAGGTGTTGATCTCCGCCTTGAAGCGGCGCAGGTCCTGCGAGGTGCCCACCCGCGCCCGCAGCTTCGCCAGCCCCATGCGGAAGCCGCCCTGCGGCCCGCTGCGTGCAATCTCGTAGAGTCGTTTGGCGACCGGTGGCAGCTCGAAATACTTCGGGCTGTAGGTCAGGAAATGCTTGTCCTGCACGATGGCACGGAACAGCCAGGCGCAAAGGGTCAGCTCCACCGCCCGCATCTGCTTGGCCCCGTCCCGACCACGGCGGTAGAGGATCTTGTATTCGTCCAACCAGCCGAAGCCGCGATCCTCGCCTTCTCCGCCGGTCTCGATATTGGTGCGGATGAAGGTGGATTTCAGCCGCGCCAGCGACTCTTCCAGCCGATCGTAGGCCGAACCGCCTGGCGTGCTGCCAGTGGTGATGAAGAAGTCATGCGCCGTGAAGGTGATCCGCGGCGAGGGCATCTGGCCGCGATTGATTTTATCGGCGATCAGCGAGGCCGAATAGACCAGAAGCTCCTTGTCCCAGATCGAGGCGACGCCATGCTTGGTGCCGACGACCTCGATCCATGTCTTGCCGTCGTCATAGCGAGGCAGTTCGGTCTCCTTCTCCCGCCGCAGCGAGAAGAAGTTGTAGACCATGGTGTTTCGGTCGCCCTTGACCTTGCCCACCAGGGGGCTGTCGGTCGTGGAAAAATCAAACGTCTGTTGCTCGTCCATGGGCCCAGTGCGTCCTGCGGCGTTCGTTGTGCAGGAGCGGCGCGGCAGATGCCAGCGTTACGCGCAAGGATGTCGGCGTCACGACGAGTCTTTTCCGGTCCTGGCCATTTCTGAGACACGCTCGAAGGGTTCGAGAGGCGCGCGAGCGCCAGGAGAACTTATCCACAGCCCCTACTCGTCGTGACGCCGACACCTGATGCGGCGTTCGTCGTGACGCCGACATATCCTCGTCGTGACGCCGACATATCCTCGTCGTGACGCCGACGCATCCTCGTCGTGACGCCGACGCATCCTCGTCGTTACGCCGACGCAAACCGGTGATAAGCGATTGAATTGAAAGGGACAATTCAGGCCGATAACCTTGTAACCTTTAGACTCTATGACTCTTGAAACACTCTCAAAGAGTGGGTGCGGAAGTACGCTGGCTGGCCCACCCCTGATCAGCTGGCGGGAACCATGGATGGCGGAATTACAACGGCACGGACAAAAGGCTGCTCATGAAGCAGCAGGAGATGTCGGCGTAATGACGAGGAATAGAAAAGCCAGATAAGCCGATATCAACCTAGGGTTGATGTGCATATCTATAGATAAACCTCTTGGGTTTTCTTGGTTCCACGGCGGCTGGCATTCGTCGCGACGCCGACATGCTGCCATTGGGGAACAGGAATTCTTCAGCACACCGTCATCAGCAAAGCACAAGATTAGGTCCGAAAATTTGCTGTCTGCACACAGGGTTATCTGCCAACGCGTAATGCGAAAAACATTGGAAGGCGCATGGGAGCGCGATAGGATACAGCCTTGGCGGCACCACAACGGGCCGTGGACAGGACGGGAGAAGCCCATGCTCGACGGACGCCTGCTTTGCCCTCTGCTATTTGCGGCAGGGAGCACCGGTCTGCTGATGCCGGAATCCCTGGCTGCATGGCTGACCCCGGAAGACGCCGCGCTGGCCGGGCTGGCCCTGATAGCCTTGGGCATCGTTGCCGGATTGGCCGGATGGCGGTCGGACCTCGCCGACGCGTCCTTCCAGGGCTATGCTGCATTGCGCCAGATCGCCCGTGGCGCGGGGCCATCCGGTCCCGCGCGGAGGATGAAAATCCGCATACGGTGCGCCCGCTGACAGCAGCCATTCCTGGCGGTGCAGGGCTTCACTCCGGCAGTCCCACCGCGCAGGCCAAAACGGAAGGACCAAGGCATGAACGATCCCCTCAACGGCCGCGAGATCTGGGTGGTCTGGGGCGGGGTGTTCCGCGACACGAGTTTCGCGGAACTGGAAGAGGGCACGGAGGAGTTGCACGGGCCTTTCCACAGCATGGCAGCCGCCGAGAAGGTCTGGCTGGAGCGCATGCGCAGGATGGTGGACATCGCCTCGCACCGGCTTTTCGTGCTGCGGGCCCAGGCTGTTCCGGAAAAGGGGTGAGCCGGATCTCTCTCCTTTCCCTGCGCGCACCGGCTGCCCTGTCAGCCGGTGCGCTGCAGCGCCACCTCCTGGCCTGGAAGAACCCCCTTCTGCTCGTTCGTCGGCGCGGCGAGGGAGGGCTCCCCGGCTGGTCCCGGCGTGAGCAGGCCCAGGAGCGGTTGCTGGATGACATGGCAGACCGCATCGCCCGGCTGGAGATCGCCTTGTTGCGCGAGCAGCGCCAAGCCCGGGAGCAAGCACTGCGCGCTGACCAGGCGGAAGCCAGCATCATTCGCCTGCAATCGATGCTAGATAGCTTCAGGCAGCATCAGGCATGCCGGAACGGCGTGTTCTCTCGGCCCACTGAAGCACATGCCTCGTGAGGTAGCGCCCAGCAGGTCTGGCCGTCTATTGGCGAAAAATCCTTGAGAATTGCGCGGCCCGCTCGGCTGGACTCAAGAGACGTGCGGGCGGAGAGGCAGCTTCGGTGGCAGGGGAAGCGTGCCTCACCAATGTTTCGGTAGTCCACAAGGCCGCCGCCACAGCCCCCGAAATCAAAAGGATCAGGATAACGAGAAGAAGGGGAAGCCGGGACATACAACTCGCCTGCGATACACACCGTTCTGGCGAGGGGGTGAGCGGCGCCTTGAGGCATTAACCGTTCATCAATAAATGGCCTGATCTCACAAATTGAGGCGCAGGTCAGCCGCATTCCGGGCTGTTCGCAGGTAACATCGCTGCGAGCCCGGCGGTGTTTCCCGTCGGGCAGATGGATCACGCGGGAAGCCTGCCGATGCCCCAGCCTGAAGCTCAGCCCCGGCCACAGACGCCACGCTTCGTCGCGCCGCATTTTGTTGAGATTGAGGGCAGTGCCGATATCCCTGGAGCAATCCGGCGGGCCTGCGCCTTCACCACCGCCGCACCGGGTTGGCCGCGGTGTCGCGACGGTGCCACCCACTATCACCGCTGCATCCTCACCTCGCACACGGGGCGTTGGAAAGATGGCGCTGCCGTCGGCTGGCGGACGGAAAGCTGGCCCGCGGTCATCGCCGGCGGGATCGCGGATACCGCCGAGAAGCCGGCTTGCCTCCTGCCTCCAGCGTCAGCGCCGATGGTCGCGGAGGGTCATGCGGAAGATCTGATGCAGGCTATTGCCTCGGCACTGGGCGCCGCCTACGCGCCCCCGCCCGGCACCCTGGAAGCCCACGGAGGCGGTCTGGTGCAGTGCATTGCCCCCGCCTTCGTGGAAATGGCCAGGGAGAGGGGGCTGCCGCGCATCTGGATCTGCAGCCATCTGAACGCGCAGGGCGCCATGCCGCCCGAGCAGCCCTGGACGCATTTGCAGACCGTGTTGGTGCGCGAATGGCCCAGACGAGCCGAAGCGGGACGCTTTCAGGTCGAGGTGGATACCCTACCCTATGCATCGATTATTCCGGCGCAAGGTACTGTCGAGAACATGGCGCCGCAGCCGCTGCGCTGGTGCGTAGATGATCTGGAGGAGGCCATGGCCGGAGCGCTCGAACACCTCTACGGCAGCCGCAGGGCCCCACGCAGGCTTGGCATCGATCTGCCGGGCGGTGAGGCAGGGCCGGGCTGAGGCGCCCTGCCCCGCGGCTTCGGCAAGGCAAGCGACACGGAACGGGCCTCATTCTCAGAGGCAGAGAAGGGTGGCCAACTCCTGCGGCAAGGTTGCCCCCAAAGCGGGCCGGTAGCCACGCCGCAGCTTTTCCCGCGCCAGCCGCATGCAGGCAGCGCTGGCCTCGGCGTCGTCGGCATAGGGATCGCGCCGCACCTGACCGGCGGCGCCATGCCGTCCCCACTCGCGCACCAGGCACCATCCGCCCAGCAGATCCGCCATCACGTAGAGCCGGTAGAAGCGGTCCATGTTGCGCGTCGGGTCACGGCGATGCAGCCAGAGGCTCAGCATGCGGGCGACATCCATCGGGAAAGCCGTTGGAACCAAAATGGAACATGCCTGAGCCGTCGAGGCGCTGGCAAGCTTGGCCATTCCACCTTTCTGCAACCGTCAACCTGTATTGTTGACGTTGACGGACAGAATTGGCTCTGGCACCCTTGCGGCACCTCGCTCGTGTTCTGACGTCAGAACAGGGCCAGGGCGGGCAACGGAGCTGCGCCATGCAAGGAAGCGACCTCAGGACCCTGCGGCAGCAGTTGCGCCTCAGCCAGTCGGAGCTGAAGGACATGCTCAACGCTGCGCTGGAGCGCAGCTACGACAAGCCCCGCATCTCCCGCTGGGAGAACGGCCGCGAGCCGATCCCGGACGAGGTCGGCCGGGCCGTCGCGGCCCTTGCCTCCGGCCAGCCCCGCCATGCCCGCATCCTGGTGCTGGCCAACCAGAAGGGCGGCGTGGGCAAGACCACCTCCGCCATCAACCTCGCTTGCGGGCTGGCGCGCCAGGGGGCGCGGGTGCTGCTGGTGGACCTCGACCCGCAGGCCACCGCCACGGTTGCGCTGATGGCGGCCGGCAGCGTCGAGGCCTACCGCCAGGGCCGCACCATGGCGCAGGTGATCCTGCGCGACCGGCCGCTGGAAGAGGCGATCTTCCGGGCGGATGACCCGCTGCTGGGCGGCCGCGCCGGCTTCGACCTGGCGCCCAGCCATATCGACCTCGCCGAGACGGATGGTCGGCGCGAGCCTGGCTTCGACGTGGCGCTGCGCGAGGGGCTGGAGCCGGTGCGCGGCCGCTACGACGCCATCATCCTTGATGCGCCGCCCAATCTCGGCATGCTGACGGTGATGGGGCTGGCCGCCGCCGATGCCGTCATCATCCCCGTGCGCACCGAGCCCTATGACAGCATGGGGGTGGGGCTGATCCTGGCCACCATCGGCAAGGTGCAGCGCCGGCTGAACCCCTCGCTGCGGCTGGCCGGCATCCTGCCCACCCAGTTCGGCGCGCGCAAATCGGTCGACCGCGAGGTGCTGGAACAGCTCATCGGCGTGATGGAGGGCAAGGCGCCGGTGCTGGAGCCGGTGCCGGCCAGCGCGGTGTTCGGGCATGCGGCGCGCAACGGGCGGATCGCGCTGGAGGCCTCGCCGGCCGCGCCGGCCGTTGCCGTCTATGCGCGGCTGGCGGCGGCGCTGGCGGCGGGCGGCCCGCTGCCCGCCGCTCCGCGCGATGTGCTGGCACAGGGCATGGAGGGCTGAGACCATGGCGACGAAACGCAAGCCCGCCTCCCCCGTGCTGGGAGCCGCGATGTCGGCCATCGGCGCCGCCAATGAAGGGCTGGTGACGCAGGACAGCCGCTTCCGCCACTCCTTCGAGGCGCCGCTGGATCGCATCCGCCCGGATCCCGAGCAGCCCCGCAAACGCTTCGAGGCGGCGGAGATCGCCGCCCTCGCGGCGACCATGGCAACGGAGGGGCAGTTGCAGCCCGTCCTGTTGCGGCCGGATCCGGAGCGGCGCGGCGCCTGGATCCTGGTCGCCGGCGAGCGTCGCTGGCGGGCGGCGCGCCACAATGGATGGGCCAGCCTGCTGGCCATCGTGCATGAGGGCGATGCCGAGCTCGCGGCGCTGCTGGAAAACCTGCAACGCGTCGACCTCGATCCGGTGGAGGAGGCGCACGCGCTGCGCCGCCTGCTCTCCCGCCGCGGGCTGACGCAGGGGCGTGCCGCGGAGCTGCTGGGCCGCAGCCCAGCGGAGATCAGCGCCACGCTGCGCCTGCTGACCCTGCCCGAAGCCTTCCTGGCCCAGGCGGCAGCCATCCCGCGCAACGTGCTGGTGGAGCTGGCGCGGCTGGAAGCGGGGCCGGTGCGCGATCGGCTGATCCGGATGGCGGAGGCGGGGGAATTGACGGTCCGTGCCATCCGCGCCGCGCGGTCTGAGCCGGCGGCGCCTCCACCGGTCCGGCCGCTGCCGGATCCGCCGGTGCCG
>NZ_JCACVY010000010.1:0-59437 GCF_058833935.1 Roseomonas sp. TS2
GGCGGATCGTAGCCCCACCCGGAAGCGGCTTTCCTCAGTGAGCCCTGCATCGGTGGCGCACCGTGTGGCTTTGTGCGGCATGTAGTCGAGGAGGCTCTTTTGAGCGGAAGCAAGATCGAC
This sequence comes from Roseomonas sp. TS2, assembly GCF_058833935.1. Lineage (NCBI taxonomy): Bacteria > Pseudomonadati > Pseudomonadota > Alphaproteobacteria > Acetobacterales > Roseomonadaceae > Roseomonas > Roseomonas sp. TS2. Next base: position 121 of record NZ_JCACVY010000010.1, read on the forward strand.
ACAGAAGCAAAGATAAGCCTTGTCTTTGAGGGACAGCCTCTGCTGGCGGAAGTCGGAGCATCCCTGCTGCAGGCCTGGATGGCGGCCGGCCAGCCATTGACGGAGAATGTCGGCTGCATGGGCCAGGGCGTCTGTGGCGCCTGCCGTGTCCTGGTGCGGCGGCAGGGCGAGCGCTTGGCCGGTACCGCACTGGCCTGCGAGACGCAGGCAGAGGAGGGGATGCAGGTCTCCTTTTTGGATCACTTCCCGGCACGGCGCCCGCACGCCTACGATCTCCACGCGCTAACCGATAGCTGGACGGCGCTAGACCAGATCGATGCCGTCTTCCCAGAGGCCAAGAACTGCCGCCATTGCAGTGGCTGCGACCGGGCCTGCCCCAAGGGCATCGAGGTGCAGCGCATGGTGAACCTCTCCGCGGCAGGCGAGGCCTTCACCGCGGCGGCACTCTTCGATCAATGCGTGATGTGCAACCTCTGTGTCGCCGCCTGCCCCGAGCATATCGACCCGGCGCATCTGGGCCAGTTCGTGCGGCGCATGGCTGCCTCGCTCACGCTGCGTCCCGCCGACCTGATCCGCCGGTTGCGCGAGATCGAGCAGGGGCGGCAGCCCATCGACCCGGATGCGCCCGGCGCCAATCCGCCGGTGCAGTCATGAGCGGCGGCATCCCCCATGCCGAGGCCCTGGCTGCCTGGCGCGCCAGGCAGCCAGCCCCGGCGCGGGCCCTGGCCTTGCCGGTACCCGAGCTGCTGGACTGCTTTCATCCCGACCACCGACCCGGCGCCATTGTGCCGCTCCGTGTCGGTGCCAGCGCCGGCTTGCCCTGCCGGGTGGAACTGGCCGCGCTGCTGCAATCCGACTCGCTGGTCGAGGATGTGGACATCGCCGGAGCACCCTTGCTGGACGCGGATGTGCTGGTGATCGGCGGCGGCGGCGCGGGCTGTGTCGCCGCGCTCACCGCGGCACGAGCCGGGGCCCGGGTGATCCTGGCCACCAAGCTGCGCCTGGGCGACAGCAACACGGTGATGGCCGAGGGCGGAATCCAGGCCGCCATCGGGGATGAGGACAGCCTGCAGCGCCACTTCGAGGACACGCTGCGCGCCGGTCATTTCATGGCCGACAAGGCGTTGGTGGCGGCGCTGGCTTCCGACGGCCCGGGCGTGATCCGCTGGCTGATCCAGGAGGGCATGAGCTTCGACCTCGCCGAGGGCAGCGAGCGCATGGGCGGCAGCCTGCTGCGCCGGAAGCCGGGCGGCGCCACGGCCGCGCGGCTGCTCTCCTACCGCGACTTCACCGGCCTCGAGATGATGCGGGCGCTGCGCGAGGCCGTACTGCTGCAACCAGGCATCACCCTGCTGGACCGCCACCCAGCGCTGGAACTGCTGACCGACGACCGCGGACGCTGCGCCGGTGCCGCGTTGCACGACCTCGCCCAGGGCCGCACCGTGCTGGCCCGGGCCGGCGCCACGGTGCTGGCCACGGGTGGCGCCGGGCGGCTGCATATCGCCGGTTTTCCTACCTCCAACCACTATGGCGCCACGGCGGATGGGGTGGTGCTGGCCTATCGCCTCGGTGCCGCGCTGCGTGAGGTGGACAGCTTCCAGTATCATCCCACTGGCATTGCCTGGCCGCCGCATATGGAGGGGCAACTGGTCAGCGAATCCGCCCGCGCCTCCGGCGCCGCCCTGGTCAACGGGCTGGGCGAGCGCTTCGTCGATGAGCTGAGCACGCGCGACGTGGTGGCCGCCGCCATCCTGCGGGAGATCGCCGAGGGGCGTGGCATTCTCCGCGGCGACCGTGCCGGCGTCTTCCTCGACACGCCGGGCCTGGAGCGGGAGAAGCCCGGCATTCTCGGCAGGAGCCTGACGACGCTCGCCCACCTGGCGCAGCGCGCCGGCTTCGACGCGGCGGCTGAACCCTTCCTGATCCACCCGACGCTGCATTACCAGAATGGCGGCGTCGCCATCGACCCGGATGGCTGGAGCGGCGTGCCCGGCCTGCTCTGCGCCGGCGAGGTGACAGGCGGGCTGCATGGCCGTAACCGCATGATGGGCAATGCCCTGCTGGAACTGGTGGCCTTCGGCCGCCGAGCCGGGCACGCCGCTGCCACCGATGCGCGGGTAGAGCGCCCGCGCAACATTGGGCTGAACCATCTGGCGGACTGGCGCCGCGCCCTGATCGCCCAGGACCTGCCGTTAACCCTCAAGGCGCCAATGATCTTTCCACCCTATGGGAATTTCAACATGGCCACCGAGCGGGGGAAGGCGGCATGAAGGTCCTGACCGACGAGCGCATCTGCGTCGGCGCCGATCTCGCCGCCTGGATGGCGGCGGGCGCCGCCGCCGGGCTGGAGAACGCCCTGGCCGATCCTGCCGGCATCATCCCGACCATCGAGGCCGCCGGCCTGCGTGGCCTGGGCGGTGCGGGCTTTCCCACCCACCGCAAATGGTCCGCCGTGGCGGCACAGCCCGGCCCTGGCAAATGGGTGGTCTGCAACGGCAACGAGGACGAGCCGGGCACCTTCAAGGACCGCTTCCTGCTTTCCCGCACCCCGCATCAGGTGATCGAGGGAGCGCTGGTCGCGGCGCTGGCAGTGAAGGCCGCCAATGTCGTCCTCTACGTCAACCCGCGCGAGGCGGCCGCGGTACGGGTGCTGCGGGAGGCGGTGACGCAATGGGAGGCACATCCGCTCTTCGCACGGCTCTCTGAGGCTATCGGGGAGGAGCTGCATCTCCTCGTCATCACTGGCTCCGGCCTCTATGTCGGGGGCGAGGAGACGGCGGCGGTGGCCAGCGTCATGGGCGGCTTTCCCTTCCCTACGCTGAAGCCACCCTATCCGGCGGAAAAGGGCGTGAACAGCGCGCCGACGCTGGTGAACAATGTCGAAACCCTGGCCCATGCCGGGCAGATCCTGCGTCATGGGCCGGAATGGTATCGTGGCCTCGGCCTTGGCGGTGCACCCGGCACCAAGCTCTTCTCGCTCTCCGGCGACGTGCTGCGCCCAGGGCTGCACGAACTGCCTATGGGCACCTCGCTCCACAGCCTTGTTTTCGAGCAGGGCGGCGGCATGCTGGGCGGCAAGTCCTTCAAGGCGGTCTTCACCGGCGGCCCCTCCAACACCCTGCTGACGGCGGACGATCTCGATGTGCCGCTGGATTTCGACAACCTGCGGAAGCGTGGCTCCCGCCTCGGCACAGGGGCGATGATCGTGGTGGGGGAAGGCACCAGCATCCTGCGCAAGACGGCGGAATACGTCGCCTTCTTCGCGGCCAATTCCTGCGGCCAGTGCCCGCCCTGCAAGATCGGCACGCACCAGGTATCGCGCATCCTGGAGCGGGTCGAGGCAGGGGCAGGGCGGCCCGGTGACCTGCAGGCGCTGGAGAACCTGGCAGAGCTTCTCCCAGGGAGTGGCCGCTGCGGGCTGGTGGATGGAGCGGCGACGGTACTGGCTTCATCCCTTAAGGCTTTCCGGGGAGAGTACGAGCGGGCGCTGAGGCGTGGCTGAGCGTTGCAACCCTAAATTGATCTCAGCCGATCCGGGAGGTGCCTGATCGCGGGACATCATCGGGAGCCGATGAGGCTGGCGATCATGACTTGTGGCGCCGATCAAGTGCCTACAGCAGCGATTCCGACGATGCTCCGCGATCAGGCAGCCAGAACACAGTAAAGCGACTTGCTGTTGTTGACCCACAGGCGGCAACATCAGCACAGAATTGGAGGCCTGGCTCACAGGCTTCAGGATTCTATTCGGTTTAGAAAGCTGTTCGAACCCCCGCAAAAAGGGTCGCGATGAGCATTCCATTGCCTGACCGACTGGACGACGGACCCAAGTTCAGATGGCGATGAGAGCGCGTCGCAAACGACTGCTTCTCATAGCTCTTGCCCTGCTCATCGCTGTTGCAGGCTCTTATGCCTGGAAGCAGCTCAGCGGCAGCGGCCTTCCGGAGGGATTCGCCAGCGGAAACGGGCGTATCGAGGCAACCGAGATTGATATCTCGACCAAGGCAGCGGGGCGGGTTCGGGACATCCTGGTCCGGGAAGGTGACTTCGTCGAGGTAGGCCAGGTACTTGCCCACATGGACACCGCGCAGCTCGAAGCCCGGAAACGGGAAGCCGAGGCTCAGCTTCGGCGCGCGAATATCGCCATTGGAACGGCGCAGAGCCTTGTGGCGCAGCGCGAGGCGGAGAAGATGGCAGCTGTTGCCGTTGTTGCACAGCGGCAGGCGGAGCTCGATGCTGCGACCAAGCGGCTGGCGCGGTCCGAGCGACTGGCGACAAGCAGTACCGTCTCGATCCAAACGCTGGATGACAACCGCGCCGCCCACGAGGGAGCCCGGGCTGCGGTCGGCGCCGCTCGGGCGCAGCTGGCTGCCTCTGATGCGGCCATCAGCGCTGCCAGGGCACAGGTGGTCGATGCAGAGTCATCTGTCGATGCTGCGAAAGCAAGCATCGAGAGCATCGTGGCGGATATCAATGACAGCACCCTGATCGCGCCGCGGGCTGGACGTGTTCAGTATCGCATCGCCGAGCCTGGGGAGGTGCTCGCGGCCGGTGGCCGGGTACTCAATCTCGTCGATCTGGGCGATGTCTACATGACCTTCTTCTTGCCAACCGGTGAGGCGGGGCGCGTTGAGATCGGGACGGAGGTTCGCCTTGTGCTGGATGCGGCGCCCCGGTACGTCATTCCCGCCAAGGCAAGCTTCGTGGCCGATGTCGCCCAGTTCACTCCAAAGACGGTGGAAACGGCTGAAGAGCGGCAGAAGCTGATGTTCCGCATCCGGGCGCAGATCGCGCCCGAACTGCTTGAACAGCATATTCGCCAGGTAAAGACCGGGCTGCCCGGCATGGCTTATGTCCGGCTCAACCCAGAGGTCGAATGGCCGGCAAGCCTGAGCGGCCCGTTGGTGCAATGACTGGCCCAGGATTTTTCGGCGAGGAACCTGGTGGCCGCCCAGCCGTGGCGCGGATCAAGGCTGTCTCCCTGCGCTACGGCAAGACACTGGCCCTGGAAGGGATCGACCTGGACCTTCCAGCGGGCATCATGGTCGGGTTGATCGGGCCCGATGGCGTCGGCAAATCGAGTCTGCTGTCCCTGATCTCAGGCGCCCGCGCCGTTCAGCAGGGCCAGGTCGAAGTTCTGGGGGGCAACATCGCTGACAGGGCGCATCGGGAAAGCATCTATGCCCGGATCGCCTATATGCCGCAGGGTCTGGGCAGGAATCTCTACCCCACCCTGTCCGTCTTCGAGAATGTCGACTTTTTCGGCCGGCTGTTCGGTCATGACAGGCAGGAACGTGCAAGGCGGATTGCTGATCTGCTGCGCAGCACCGGCCTGTCTCCCTTTGCAAACCGGCCAGCTGGCAAGCTCTCCGGAGGCATGAAGCAGAAGCTTGGCCTCTGCTGCGCGCTCATTCATGACCCGGATCTGCTGATCCTGGACGAACCGACGACCGGCGTGGATCCTCTGTCGCGCCGGCAGTTCTGGGAACTGATCGACGATATCCGCCAGGACCGGCCCGGCATGAGCGTCATCGTCGCGACCGCCTATATGGAGGAGGCAGAGCGCTTCGACTGGCTGGTGGCAATGGATGCGGGCCAGGTGCTCGCGACCGGAACGCCCGAGGAGCTGCGCCGCCAGACCGGGGCGACAACTCTGGACGCGGCATTCATTGCGCTGCTGCCGGAAGAAGGGCGACGGGGGCACAAGGACGTTGTCATCCCGCCAAGGCGTGATGCGGAAGACGAGGCCGCTATCGAGGCCGAGCATCTGACGATGCGGTTCGGCGATTTCACCGCGGTCGATGACGTAGTCTTCCGCATCGGCAAGGGAGAGATCTTCGGCTTCCTCGGTTCCAATGGCTGCGGCAAAACCACCACCATGAAGATGCTCACCGGCCTTCTGGTCCCCAGTGAAGGCCGAGCACGCCTCTTTGGTAAGGAGGTCGATCCCGGCGACATGGCGGTTCGCCGCCGCGTGGGCTATATGTCGCAAGCCTTCTCGCTCTACACCGAACTGACGGTGCGACAGAATCTCGAGCTGCACGCGCGGCTCTTCAGCATGGAGCCAGCATCGATTCCTGCCCGGATCGAGGAGATGGTTTCCCGCTTCGGCCTTGGCGAGGTGCTGGACGCCTGGCCGGAATCCTTGCCCCTCGGTATACGTCAACGGCTTTCGCTCGCCGTGGCGATGGTCCATTCGCCGGAAATCCTGATCCTTGACGAGCCGACATCCGGCGTGGATCCGATCGCGCGCGACAGCTTCTGGCGCATCCTTTCCGATCTGTCCCGCCAGGATCATGTCACGATCTTTGTCTCCACCCATTTCATGAACGAGGCGCAGCTCTGCGACCGCATCTCGCTCATGCACGCGGGAAAGGTGCTGATCAGCGAGAAGCCTGGCGTGATTATGGAGGCGCGCGGCGCGGCGACGCTGGAAGAAGCCTTCATCGGCTATCTGGAGGATGCAATTCGGGATTTTGCAGGTGGTGAAGCCGTGGAGCCGGAAGCCATACCCGTCCAGGCCATCTCCCCAAGGCCGGCTCGATCTGCCCCGGTTACCAGGTGGAACCGCTTTTTCGACCTGCGCCGGGTCTTCGCCTTTACGCAACGGGAATCCCTGGAGCTGCGGCGTGATCCCATCCGGGCGACCTTGGCACTTCTCGGCAGCGTGATTCTGATGTTCGTGATCGGCTATGGCATTAACATGGATGTCGGCAACCTGTCCTTCGCCGTGCTTGATCGTGACGATACGACGGTGAGCCGCGACTATACGCTGCAAATCGCCGGATCTCGCTACTTCACCGAAAAACCGCCCATCGCCGATTACGCCGATCTTGACCGGCGGATGCGCAATGGCGAACTGAACCTGGCGATTGAGATTCCCCCGGGATTCGCTCGCGATGTATCCCGCGGCAGGACCATCGAGATCGGGGCCTGGATCGACGGCGCGATGCCGGCTAGGGCGGAAACGGTGCGCGGCTATGTCCAGGGCATGCATCAGGACTGGCTGACCCAGAAGGCCCGGCAGAACTACGGTGATGCAGCCATCGCGGGCAGCTTCCAGCTGGCCGTCCGCTACCGCTACAATCCCGATATCCAGAGCATCGTGGCCATGGTGCCGGCTGTCATTCCGCTGCTTCTTATGATGATTCCTGCCATGCTGGCTGTTCTCAGCGTCGTTCGGGAGAAGGAGCTGGGCTCGATCATCAATTTCTACGTGACGCCCGTCACGCGGCTGGAATTCTTGCTGGGTAAGCAGATCCCCTACATTGCCCTGGCGATGTTCAATTTTGTCATGCTGACCGCCTTCGCTATCTTTGTCTTCCGTGTTCCTTTCACCGGCAGCCTGCTCACCTTCACGGCCGCGGCCTTCCTCTACGTGACCGCTACGACCGGGATAGGGTTGGTGATCTCGGCCTTCATGAGCAGCCAGATCGCGGCCATTTTCGGGACCGCCCTGCTAACCCTGATTCCCGCCGTGCAGTATTCAGGCATCATCGATCCCGTCTCATCCCTGCAGGGCGCTGGAGCGCTGATCGGCCGGATCTATCCCACGACCTATTTCGTGACGATATCGCGGGGGACCTTCTCCAAGGCACTGGATTTTGGAGATCTCTGGGCCAACTTCGTGCCGCTGCTGATCGCTATTCCTGTTCTGCTTCTGCTGGGTACCCTGCTTCTCAAGAAGCAGGCGGACTGACAGTGCGGGGCAGGAACATCCTCCAGCTGGGCATCAAGGAACTGCGGGGCCTCGCCCGGGACCCGATGCTGCTGGTGCTGATCGTCTATGCCTTCACGCTCTCGATCTACACCGCTTCGAAGGCGATGCCGGAAACGTTGAATCAGGCGGCTATCGCTGTTGTGGACGAAGACCAGTCGCCGGTTTCCTCGCGGATCATCACCGCTTTCAATCCACCGTACTTCGCCGTGCCTCGCATCATCTCGCAACCGGAGATGGATCGCCGCATGGATGCAGGTCTCGACACCTTCGCCTTGGACATTCCGCCCAACTTCCAGCGTGATCTCCTGGCTGGACACTCACCCACCATCCTGCTCAATATCGATGCCACGCGGATGACGCAGGCGTTTTCGGGGGGCGGCTACGTCCAGTCCATTACCACGAGCGAAGTTGCGGAGTTCCTGGCTGGCTATCGTGGCGGCGCCACAGTTCCGGTGGAGCTCGTTCTACGGTCACGGTTCAACCAAGAATTTAACAAAGGCTGGTTCGGCGCCATCACCAATGTCATCTCCTCTGTCACGATGCTGTCGATCATCCTGACCGGCGCGGCACTGATCCGGGAGCGGGAACATGGCACGATCGAGCATCTGCTGGTCATGCCCGTGACAGCCACCGAGATCATGCTCAGCAAGATCTGGTCCATGGGTCTTGTGGTGCTCATCGCCACAGCCTTGTCCATGGTCTTTGTCGTGCAAGGGCTTCTTGCGGTTCCTATCCACGGCTCCGTCGCACTATTCCTGGCGGGAGGAGCTCTGCAGCTCTTTGCAACGACGTCACTTGGAATCTTCCTTGCCACGGTGGCCGGATCGATGCCGCAGTTCGGCCTGCTGTTGATGCTGGTCTTGCTGCCGATGCAAGTACTGTCCGGCGGCACCTCGCCACGTGAGAGCATGCCGGAGATCATCCAGACGATCATGCTGGCTGCCCCAAACACACATTTTGTCATGTTGGCGCAGGCTGTTCTGTTCCGAGGGGCGGGCCTGGATGTCGTATGGCCGCAGTTCCTTGCTATGTTGGCCATCGGCGCGACGCTCTTCGCCCTGTCCTTGAGGCGCTTTCGACAGTTTCTGCGCTGACAGCAGGCTCGCGACCGCATCTGAAGCAGGATTCATCCAACCAAGCCGGCACAGAAGGACCGGGATGTGCGGTGGACGCTCAAGCGCGACAAAGCCAAACCCAAGCCCGAGGGCAATCAGCGCCAGGCCATCCAGATCGCCGTGCCCGATTTCGGGTACAAAAACCACATCGGCATCGACCGGCGGCACGGGCTGATCCGCCGCTGGACGGTCACTGCTGCGGCCCAGCACGACAGCCGCAGCTTTGCTGGCCTGCTTGACCCCGAGAACACCGCCAGACGCGTCTGGGCGGACACGGCTTACCGCACCAAGCGCAATCCGGACGTGTTGAAGCGGCGCGGCTGGAGCGAGCGCATCCTGTTCCGCAGGCGGCCGAGACGCCCATTTTCCGAACAGCAGGCGAAGGCCAATGCGTCACGCGCCCGGATCCGCTCGGGCATCGAACAATCTTTGCTGCCCAGAAGCACCGTGTGGCGCTGTTCCTACGCACCATCGGCGTGGCTCAGCACCCGAACTGCGCTCATATGACTCCACACCCCTGCTGAAGAGCGGCACCGGCCGCGCCCAATGGGTGGACCAGCCATGTCAGCAGGAATGTGTGACAACCTGAAGCGACGATCCTGCGCGCGCAGGCTGTATCGCGAGGGGTATTCCGAGTTGTCCACCCGTTTCCGCCGCATGGCGAAGGATTATGAGCGCTACGCCAGCACCCTTGCCGATCTCCACCTCGTCGCTTTCGCCTGCATCATGCTCAAGCAAGCCGCTCGACTGGCTGCAGGTCCATAACAGCCTCTGGAGATAAGGGTTTTCTGTGGCTATTAGAGGGATAGCATCATCTGCCGGAGCGCGGTTATGTCCTTTGACTTAGCTGTCGTACTTGGGCTGCTGAGCGCCGTGATTGTCATGTTTGCTTTGGGCCGCCCGCGTATGGATGCAGTGGCATTGTCCGTGCTTGTTGCTCTGCCGTTGACGGGCATCCTCACTGTTCAGGAAGCACTCGCCAGTTTCAGCGATGCCAGCGTCGTGCTGATTGCCGCTCTTTTTGTGATCGGCGAGGGACTGGTCCGAACCGGTGTCGCCAGCAGCATGGGAGATTGGCTCGCATCTCGTGCCGGTAGCGGCAGCAGCAGGCTTATTGCCATGTTGATGCTGGTCGTCGCGACACTAGGCTCGGTGATGAGTTCCACCGGGGTGGTCGCCATCTTCATCCCGATCGTAATGCGTATTGCCCTGCGATTGCGCATCCCGCCGCGCCAGATGATGATGCCGCTGAGCTTCGCCGCCTTGATCAGCGGCATGATGACATTGGTAGGAACACCACCCAATCTGGTTGTGAACAGTGAGTTGCTGCGGAACGGCCATGCTGGCTTCGGCTTCTTCAGCTTCACGCCATTCGGCTTGCCGATCCTGCTGCTCGGCATCGGCTATATGATTGTGGCGCGCCGCTGGTTGAAGAATGTGGAGCCGGAGGAAGCGGTCTCCCACGGCCGGCTGACCCTGGCGCAACTTGTCGGAGATTATGGACTGGCTAGGTGCGTGTACCGCCTCCGTATCGGCCCTGGCTCGCCCCTGGCCGGGCAAAGCCTCGAGGTGTTGCGTCTGCACGCCACGCATGGGCTGAATGTCATGGCCGTTGAGCACCCACAGCGCTTTACCTCAACCTATCTGAGTGCGGGCGGAGAGACTGTACTGCGCTTAGGTGATGCGCTGATCGCGCATTTCGCTGGGCCAGAGGAGCGTCTGCAGGCACTTGCTTCCCGGCTGGCCCTCCAACCTCTGCCGCTCGGCGATCTTGATCCTGTCAGCAGACCACGTCCCATTGGAATAGCCGAAGTCATCATTCCTCCTGACTCGCCACTCTGCGGCAGATCAGTGCTGGAAGCCGATTTTCGGTCCACTTACGGATTAACGGTGGTAGGGCTGCGCCGTGGCTTGATTACACCGGCCGAGGGATTGCTTGAGGAGAAGCTGCAGGCCGGAGACACGCTGCTGCTGGTGGGCCCCTGGAAGGAGTTGCGCCGCTCCCAACGCGGAAAGCGGAGCTTCCTGCTACTCAACCAGCCGGAGGATCTGGAGGAACTGCCCCCTGCCTCTGACCGTGCGCCACAGGCCTTGCTCAGCCTGGGTGTAGTCGTTGTGCTGATGGTCACAGGCGCGCTGCCACATGTGCAGGCCGCATTGATCGGCTGCCTGATGATGGTGGGCTTCCGCTGCATCGACCTGGACAATGCCTACCGCGCCATCCACTGGCAGACCATCGTCTTGATTGCCGGCATGCTACCCTTTTCCTTGGCCCTGCAGAAAACCGGCGGCATCGCTATGGCGGCCGACGGGCTAATCAGGCTGGTGGGGGGCGCAGGATCTTATGCTTTGCTCGCCAGCCTATTCGCGGCGACGGCCTTGACCAGCCTTTTCATATCCAACACCGCGACGGCCGTGTTGATGGCGCCTGTCGCTATCGCTGCGGCGCGGGAACTGGGTTTTTCGCCCTATCCCTTCGCCATGATCGTTGCCCTGGCCGCTTCGGCCGCCTTCATGACGCCCGTGTCTTCGCCGGTGAACATGCTGGTCATGGGGCCGGGCCGCTATAGCTTTGGCGATTTCCTGCGCATTGGTGTGCCCTTCACCGTGCTGGTGATGCTGGTGAGCTTAGCGCTGGTGCCTTTGCTGCTACCGGTGCGATAAGCTCCAGCACTGTGCCAGCCGAAGCAATACGGGACTTGCTTCAAAAAAGTGGAGGGTTCCTGATGAGGCCAGAGGAACCCCATGAAGCAGCAGAGGCGGTTCACGAAGGCATTTGAGGACGAGGCAGTCCGGACGAGCGGGCGGAGCCAATGCGAGATCGCCGAGGACCTCGGAATCGGTCTGTCGGCGCTGGTCCGTTGGATGACAGCGCCTTTTAAAACTCACTCTGAAGGGCATCTTCGCGGTGGAGGAGCGGGTGATCGCGCTGCGCGATATCGCGGTGCCGATCTTTGCCCTCGGCACCATGCGGGACCACATCGCGCCCCGGCGCGAAGGCTCGTGGTGGGATGCCTGGCGCGGCTGGATGACCGCCGCCGGCTCCGGCGAGCGGGTGCCGCCGCCGCCGATGGGCGCGCCGGAACGGGGCCTGACCCGGTGGAGCCCGCGCCCGGCCGCTACGTCCACATGAGCTGAGGCCCGGCGGCGCCCTCAGACCAGCATGGCGGGGCTGCGGGCGATGGCCGAGACGAGGTCCGACCGGCTGACGATGCCGACGACCCTGCCCTGCTCCACGATCGGGATGCGCTTGAGGTTGTGGGCGGACATCAGCTCCGCGAGCTGTGGCAAGGTCGCATCGTGTCCGGCGGTGATGACGTGCTTCTGCATGGCGTCCGCGGCGGAACGGTTGTCGCGCCGGACGAAATCCAGGAATTCCTGGGACAGGGCCTCGCCTTCCGCCAGCCGTCCCAGCCACCATTCGTTGCGCTGACGGGCAGTTTCCCGGAAGGGCCTGATGATGTCCAACTCGCTGATGATGCCGAGCAGCGAGCCGTCCGCGGCACAGACCGGAACCGCGCTGATCCGCCGCTCGGCCAGCAGGGCCGCGACCTCCGCGACCGAGTGCTCCGGGCGCGCGGTGATCGGCGGATGGCTCATGATGTCGGACGCGATGAAAGGCACGGCTTGCCTCCTCCTCAGGGTCGCAGAGGCCGCAGTCCCGGGCCTGGCAGCCCGTGACCGGCCTCTCCGTTGCCGGGAGATTGGCAGGCCGTGCCGGCTCCACCCTGATGCAGATCAGGCGGCCCCTCCGCCCCTCCCGTGCGCCATCCGGCAGGCTGCGCCGCGGGCTGCCGCGGTCACGGGCACTGGCTCGGCGCGGCATAGCGGCGCCAGATCGCCTTGCGGATCAGCCTGCGGCTGTCGGCGGCGCCGAGCGTCCTGTCCTGCTCCACCTGCGCGGCCTCCTCGGCAAGGCCGCGATCCTTGATGACGTGCAGGAACCAGGCGGAGAAATCGCCGGCGCGCAGATGCCGCTCCCAGCAATCATCGTCGATCCCGCAGGCGAGGTCGAGAAAGGCGTGCAGGTTGTTCGCCTTGATGAAGCGCCCCCGCCGGAGGTCGTGGAAGTAGAAGCTGCGGCCGTCGCCGACATCGCCCACCGCGTACTTGCCGGCATGCCGGCGGTGATCCTGGTGCGGCGGCTCGAGTGTCACCGGGACCGGGGCTGCGTCTGCTCCGGGCCGCCAGCACAGCGCCTCGCAGCCCCCGGTGGCAGGGGCGCTGGGCGGCGCGCAGCCCAGCAGGCCGGCGGCCTCGCGGATCATGGCCTCCGGCGCCGGGCCGAGCGCCAGGACCAGCCGGACGGTCTGCAGCGCCTCCCGGCTGAGCGAGGCGGGCCTGTAGGTGATCAGCACGGTGGCCGACAGGTCCTGGTCCAGCAATGCCGGTCCGCGCGGCGGGCCCGCCGGCAGCAGCTCATGCGCCTCGTCGAGAAGCAGCCAGTGCGGGCGCCCGGTGCGGGCACGCAGATGCGCGGTCTGGTGCAGCAGGCCGGTGAACAGCGACTGGCGCTCCTGCAGCGTCATGGCCTGGGTGTTCACGACGACGTTGACGCCGGCCTGGGACACCAGCCGTAGCGCCTCGGTGGCATGCGGCGGCGCGTCCAGGCTGCCGAGCCGCACGGCATTCTCCAGCTCCAGGTAGTCGCCCTCCGGGTCGATGACGCAGAACTCCAGCTGGCGCTCGACGATCCGCTCGGTCAGCGCCGTGGCAAAGGCGGACTTGCCCGCCCCCGACGGCCCAACCACCAGCGTGCTGCCCTGGCCGGGGCGCAGGTGGACCGGCCGCCCGGCGCGGTCCCGCCCCAGCCAGGGCCCGTGCTTCCCGTCTGGCGCCAGGGCCACGTCTTCCTCGATGATGCGCGCCACCAGCTCCACGATGCCGTCGCCATTCAGCCCGGCCAGCGGCAGGTCCGCGTCGCGGCGCACCACCGGCAGGGCATTGCCCACCGCCGCCGAGCAGCCGCAGGCGCGCAGGAAGGCATGGTCGTTCTCGGCGTCGCCCGCGCCGATGACGTTGACCATCGATATCTGCAGCTCGTCGAGCGCGGCTCTCAGCCCCGTGGCCTTGTTCACGCCGGAGGGCAGCACCATCACCGCGCCCTTGTTGAAGGAGATCTGCAGCTCGAGGCCGCAATCGTGGATGGCTTCCAGCACCGTGGCCTGGTGCGGCTCCCACGTCGCCAGGATGCAATGACCGGCCGAGATCGGCTCCACCTTCCGCTCCCGCAGCAGGCGCAGCAGCTGCGCGGGCGGCGGCGGCGCCAGCAGCCGCTCCGTGCGGGCCAGGGGGTCGTAGAGGACAGCGCCGTTCTCGGCCACGATGCGGTCGAACAGCGCGGCGTCCGGCAGCAGCGGGAGGATCGCCGCCACCTCCCGCCCCGTCACCAGCAGGATGCGGCGGCCGGTTTCCTTCAGCCGCCGCAGGGCGGCCATCGTCTCCGGCCGCACCACGCCGTCATGCGCGATGGTGCCGTCGAAATCCACCGCCAGACCCAGGAAGTACATCGCTCGCGCCTCCCGGCCCGGAGGCGTGGATCCGCCCGCCAGGCCCTGCCCGCGCATCACGCGCCCGGCCCGGTCAGGCCCTGACCTGCATCAGCATCGGGCACTGCGCCATGGCGGATGCTGGCCCGCCGATCGCGGAGAAGGCGCCATGCAGGACCGTACAACGGCCGAGATCATCCGGAACCAGCACCCGTTGACCCTGAGCCCTGGCGACAGCGTGGCCGCGGCCTGCGCGGCCATGCATCGCCGCCGCGTCGGCGCCGTGCTGGTGGTGGGAGAGGACAATCGCCTGGCCGGCATCTTCACCGGCCGCGACGCCATACGCTGCCTGGCGGAGGGCTACGACGCCCGCAACACGCCGCTTCGCCTCGTCATGACCCCTGACCCGGTGACGCTTCTGCCCGAGCAGACGGCGATCGACGCGCTGCGCCTGCTGAATGACGGCGGCTTCCGCCACCTGCCGATCTGCCAGGATGGGCGGGTGATGGGCATCGTGTCGCGCTACGACTTCCGGGCCATGGAACATGCCCGCCTCAACGAGGAGAGCCGGTTCTTCGAGGTGCTGCGCTGAATGGGCGGCGGCCTGATCCAGATCATTCCGGCGCGCCCGGGGATCTGCTTGACCGGTCCGGCAAGCAGATGAGGGCAAGGCGATGCAGCGAGCAGCATGGGCGCGGCGGATGGCGACACGGGAGCAGGACTGGCTGCACGCGTTGCGCCGCGGCCTCGTGGAGCGGCTGCTCGGCCGCCTGCCCGCGGTGCCCCGCCCAGGAAGCGACCGAGGGGATCACCGGGGGGATCACCCGGGCGACCGCCGCCCGGCCGCGCCGGAGACGTCCCGCTGGCGTGCCGCCAGGCGCCGGGCGGAATGACCGGCCATGCGCGCGATGCAGTTCGTACGGCCAGGGGCGCCGCTGCGCTGTGCCGCCCTCCCCGACCCGCAGCCCGGCCCAGGGCAGGTGGTGCTGCGCGTGGCCGCCTGCGCGGTCTGCCGGACCGACTTGCACCTGGTGGATGGCGAGCTGGCCAACCCCAGGCCCGGCGTGGTGCCGGGGCATGAGATCGTCGGCCGCGTCGTGGCGCGGGGTGCGGGCGCCACGCGCTTCGCCATGGGCCAGCGCGTCGGCGTTCCCTGGCTGGGCTTCGCCTGCGGCACCTGCCGCTTCTGCCGCGACGGGCGGGAGAATCTGTGCCCGGAGGCGCGCTTCACCGGCTACCAGCGGGATGGCGGCTATGCCGAGCTTTGCCTGGCGGAGGAGGCCTTCTGCCTTGCCCTGCCGGAGGGGTATGGCGATGCGGAGGCCGCGCCGCTGCTCTGCGCCGGGCTGATCGGCTACCGCGCCCTGCGGATGGCGGGGGATGCCGCCCGCCTCGGCATCTACGGCTTCGGTGCGGCGGCGCATATCGTGGCGCAGGTGGCGCGGCATGAGGGGCGGGAGGTCTTCGCCTTCGTGCGCCCCGGCGACGCGGCCAGCGCGCAATTCGCCCGGCAACTCGGCGCGGCCTGGGTAGGGCCGTCCGACGCGCCTGCGCCGCAGCCGCTGGATGCGGCGATCCTGTTCGCGCCGGTGGGCGCCCTGGTTCCGGCGGCGCTGCGCGCGGTGGACCGCGGGGGCACGGTGGTCTGCGCCGGCATCCACATGAGCGACATCCCGGCCTTCCCCTACGGCATCCTGTGGCAGGAGCGCTGCCTGCGATCGGTCGCCAACCTGACGCGGCGCGACGGCGAGGCGTTCCTGGCGCTCGCCCCCCGCATCCCGGTCCGGACGGCCGTGGAGACCCTGCCGCTCGAGGCGGCCGGAGCCGCGCTGAAGCGGCTGCGCCGGGGCGAGGTCGAGGGCGCGCTGGTGCTCACGCCATGACCCGCCCCCCGGCCCGCCTCTGCCCCTGCGCCGGGGCTTGGCCGCCGGGCTGCGTGGCCAGGGCATCGCCACCCTGTCAGGCCAGCCAGGCCGGCCGCGGTCTGCCCTAGCGCGCCACGGCCGGCACGGGCAGGGCGGCAGGGCCCGGGCGCGCCGCCGCCTCCCCGTCATCCTCCAGCCCGGCAAGCACATCCTCCTCGGCCACCAGGTGCAGCTGCAGCAGCGCCTCCAGCGCGAAGAGCGTACGGCGCAGGGAGGGGATCAGCGCCGGCCAGGGAACCCCCTCCTCCGCCAGCCGCAGCGCCGTGGCGATGCGGCCGGTCAGGATCTCGATCTCGGCATGCATCCGGACCAGCGCCGTCATCGCCTCGCTGCCCAGGCGCTGCGCCGCGGCCGGGTAGAGCATGCGCTCCTCGGTCTGCTGGTGCGGCAGCAACTGCTCCTGCAACTGGCGGAGCAGCGCGGCGAGGGTGGCGGGCTCCGCCTGCTCCGCGCGCATCCGCTCCGCCGTGGCGCGGATCATCTCGGCCAGGGAACGCAAGGCGGCGTGTTCCGCCATGCGCTCCGCCAGCCCGGCCAGGGCGGGCAGCGCCGCCGGCCGGCGCTCCGCCCGCCCCGGCCGCAGCGCCGTCAGGGCAAAGAGAATGGCCAGCACGTCGATCCCTTCCTGCAGCAGCGCGCCCTGCAGCGGCGGCAGCAGCCCCGCGGCGGCCGGCAGCATCGCCGCGACCGAGGCGCCCATGCCCAGGCCGATGGCCCGCAGCGCGATGCCGCGCGACCGCCGCGCGATGGCGATGGCCTCCGCGACACGGTCCACGCGGTCCACCAGCAGCACGATGCCCGCCGCCTCGGCCGCCGCGGCGGTGCCGGCCGCACCCATGGCGATGCCGACCTGGGCCGCGGCGAGGGCGGGGGCATCGTTCACGCCGTCGCCCACCATGGCGGTCGGTGCCGCGGCGGCCTCCGCCCGCAAGGCCTCGATCTTGTTGGCGGGCGACTGCTCGGCCAGCACCGCGTCCAGCCGCAGCGCCCGCCCGACCGCCAGCGCCGCCGCCTGCCGGTCGCCGGACAACAGCACCAGCCGGCGCAGCCCCAGGGCGCGGAGCTGCCGCACGGCGCGCGCCGCCTCGGGCCGCGGCGTGTCGCTCAGCACGAAGGCGGCCGCCACCTGGCCATCCACGCCGAGCCAGGCGACCAGGCCGCCCAGCCCCGCCAGGGCGGCATCCGGCCCGAAGCCCGGCGCCGGCGCCAGGCCGGCGTCGCGCAGATAGGCCTCGCCGCCGAGCAGCACCGTCCTGCCCTCCACCACCCCGCGCAGGCCGCCGCCCGACGTCTCCCGCACCGCCTCCGGCGGCGCCAGCGCCATGCCCTGCTCCAGCGCCGCGTCCCGCAGGGCGGTGGAAACCGGGTGGGCCGATCCCTGGGCCAGAGAGGCCGCCAGCCGCAGCGCGCCGGCGCGGCCCAGCGCCGGCTCGGCATCCACGGTCGCCAGGGCCGGGCGGCCCGGCGTCAGCGTGCCGGTCTTGTCGAACACCACCGTGCGGACCCCGGCCAGCTGCTCCAGCGCGCCGGCATCCTTGACGATGATGCCGCGCCGCGCCGCGCGGCCGATGCCGGCCATCAGGGCCACCGGCGCGGCCAGGATCAGCGGGCAGGGCGTGGCCACCACCAGCACCGCCAGGGCGCGCAGCGGGTCGCCGGTGGCCAGCCAGGCGCCGCCGGCCACCAGCGCCGTCAACAGGACGAAGGCCACGGCCCAGCGGTCCGCAAGCCGCGTCAGCGGCGCCCGGCTGGCCGTCGCGGCCTCAGTCAGGCGGATGATGGCGGCATAGGTGCTGCCGGCGGCGTCGTGGCTGGCGCGCAGGCGGAAGGCCGGGCCGGCATTGACCGCCCCGCTCTGCACCGCCGCGCCCCGCGCCAGCGCGACGGGCAGGGATTCGCCGGTCAGGGCGCGCAGGTCCAGCGTCGCGGCGCCATCCGCCAGCAGGCCGTCGGCCGGCACGGTGTCGCCGGGGCGCACCAGCAGCAGGTCGCCGGGCCGGATGGCGGCGACGGGGATGTCCTCCAGCCGCTCGCCTTCCAGCCGCTGCGCCCGGCGTGGCGTGCGGGCCAGCAGGTCCGCCAGCGCCGAGCCCGCGCGTGCGCCGGCCCAGGCCTCCAGCGCCTCGCCGCCCGCCACCATCACGGCGATCACCGCCGCCGTGGCCGCCTCCCCCGTTGCCACCGCGGCCAGCACGGCGGCCAGGGCGATCACGTCCACGCCCGGCCGGCCGCCGCGCAGGCTGCGCCACAGGCCGGCCGCCACATGCAGGGCCACCGGCAGCGCCGCGGCGCTCCAGACCCAGCCAGCGGCCACACCGGCGCCGCGCATCCAGAGCACCGTTCCGGCAGCCAGGCCCAGCAATGCCCAGCCCAGCCGGAGATGCTGCCGTCCCTGCCGTCCCATCGCCCTGTCCTTGGCCGTGCATGGCAAACCGGGCGCCCCCCCCGGCCCTGACGCGGATCAGGGCAGGCCACGCCGCCGGATCAGTCAGCCTGCCAGCACGGGCTCCTGCGCGCCAGATGCCTCCTGGCGCTGCTCGGCCTCCCGCACCACGGCGATGGTCCGCAGCAGGCTGGCGGGCGTGACGCTGATGGCCTCGATGCCCAGCGCGACGAGATAGGCGGCGATCTCCGGGTAGTTGGCCGGGGCCTCGCCGCAGATGCCGACATGGCGGCGGTTGCGCCGCGCACCGCTCACGGCCTGGCGCAGCATCTCCAGCACCCCCGGGTCGCGCTCGTCGAAGTCGAAGGCCACGGTGGCCGAATCGCGGTCCACGCCGAGCGTCAGCTGCGTCAGGTCGTTGGAACCGATCGAGAAGCCGTCGAACAACGCCGCGAAGCGGTCGATCAGGATCACGTTGTTCGGGATCTCGCACATCATGTACACTTCCAGCCCCGCCTCGCCGCGCTTCAGCCCGTGCCGCGCCATCTCGGCCAGCACGCGCTCCGCCTCCTCCAGCCGGCGGCAGAAGGGCACCATGACCCGCAGATTGGCCAGCCCCATCCGCTCCCGCACCTGGCGGATGGCGCGGCACTCCAGGGCGAAGCCCGGCGCATAGGCCGGGTGGGCGTAGCGGGCGGCTCCGCGGAAGCCCAGCATCGGGTTCTCCTCCGCCGGCTCGAAGCCGCTGCCGCCGAGGAGCCGGCCGTATTCGTTGGTCTTGAAGTCCGACAGCCGCAGGATCACCGGCCGGGGGTGGAAGGCGGCGGCGATGGTGCCGACGCCCTCGGCCAGGGTCTGCACGAAGAACGCCTCGGCCGAGGCGTGGTGCCGCGCCAGCCGCGCGATGGCCTGCCGCTCGGGCAGGGAGGCGACCCTGTCCGGCTGCACGCAGGCCATCGGGTGCACGCCGATCTGCTCGCTGACGATGAACTCCATGCGCGCGAGCCCGACGCCGGCGCTGGGCAGCATGGCCGAGCGGAAGGCCAGCGCCGGGTTGGCCAGGTTCAGCATGATCTTCGTGCGCGGCAGGACGGCGACATCGGCGGCGATGCGGCTCACCACGAAGGGCACGGCACCCTGCAACACCTCGCCGGCCTCGCCCCTGGCGCAGCACACCGTCACCTCGGCGCCATCGGCCAGGGCGCCGAGCGCTCCCGCCGCGCCGACCACGGCCGGCACGCCCAGCTCGCGCGCCACGATCGCCGCATGGCAGGTGCGGCCGCCGCGCTCCGTGACGATGGCGGCCGCCGTCTTCATCACCGGCTCCCAGTCCGGGCTGGTCGCCTCGGCCACCAGCACCTCGCCCGGCCGGAAGGCAGCGAGATCCGCCGCGCCGCCCACCCGGCGCACCCGGCCCGTGGCGATGCGCTCGCCCACCGCCTTGCCGGTCACCAGGACCGGGGCCGTGCCGGTGAGGCTGAAGCTCTCCACGGCCTGCGCCCCGCGGCGCGAGGCCACCGTCTCCGGCCGCGCCTGCAGGATGTAGAGCTGGCCGTCCAGGCCGTCCTTGGCCCATTCGATGTCCATCGGCACGGGATGGCCGGCGGCGGCCGAGTAATGCGCCTCGATGATCAGGGCCGCCTCGGCCAGGGAGAGCACCTCCTCGTCGCTGATGCAGAAGCGGTCCCGTTCCGCCTCCGGCGTCGGCAGGTCGATCGTCGGCTCCGCCGCGCCGGGCCCGGCATAGACCAGCCGGGTCTGCTTGCGCCCGAGCGCGCGCCGCAGCACGGCCCTGTAGCCGGTGCGGAAGGTCGGCTTGTGCACATGGAACTCGTCGGGGTCCACCTTGCCCTGCACGACGTTCTCGCCAAGCCCGTAGGAGCCGGTGACATAGACCACGTCGCGGAAGCCGGATTCCGTGTCGAGCGTGAAGATCACGCCGCTGGCGGCGAGATCCGCGCGGACCATCCGCATCACGCCGACGGAGAGCGCGACCTTGAAATGGTCGAAGCCGTTGTTGGCGCGGTAGACCACCGCGCGGTCGGTGAAGAGCGAGGCGCAGCAGCGGCGGCAGGCCTCCACCAGCGCTTCCTCTCCGCGGATGTTCAGGAAGCTCTCGTGCTGGCCGGCGAAGCTGGCATCCGGCAGATCCTCCGCCGTGGCGGAGCTACGCACGGCCAGGGCCGGCTCGGCACCGGATTCCTGCCGCAGGCGGCGATAGGCGCCGATGATCGCGGCCCGCAGCGGCGCGTGGCCGGTGGCCTCGTAGACGATGCGGCGCGCCTCGGCGGCACGGCGGGCCAGGGCGGGGATATCCGTGACATCCAGCCCGTCCAGCGCGCGGTGCAGCGCGGGCCAGGCAGAGGCCGCATCCAGGGCGGCGCGGTAGGCATCGGCGGTGACGCAGAAGCCGTTCGGCACGCGCAGCCCGGCCGGCGTCAGCCGCCCGTACAGCTCACCGAGCGAGGCGTTCTTGCCGCCGACCCTGGCGGTATCACCCAGCCCCACCTGGTCGAACCAAAGGATCATCCCGCTTCCGGCCATGGCCTGCCCTCACGTATCATGGGCGCCGTCCTGCACCGGGCCGCAGGGCGCCGCCCTGACCTCGATCAGGAGGGGCAGGGCCGGGGCCGTGACGGCCGGGCGGCTCCGCCACGGTCAGGCACCGGTCGGCATCTCACCCATGCCGCTTCGCGGGCCGCGCCGGAGGCGGACGCCACGGCGCTGGAGGTCGCGCAGCTGGAGGTACATCATCGCGGCCATGAGCGCGTCGGTCCCCGCGTCGTGCAATCCGAGGTTGGGAATGCCGAGGTCCCGGAGGATCGTGGCGAAGCGGAGGTCCAGCACCGTGCCCGGCGGCGCGCCACCATATTTGCGGTCGTGGTAGAGACGGGAGACCTCGATCCGGCGGTTCGGCAGGCTGGTGCGGAGCCGGTCCCGCACATACCGGTCGAGCATGCCGGCGTCGAAATCGATGTAGTAGCCGAGGAGCGGCCGGCTGCCGATGAAGCGCAGCAGGTCCGGCAGCAGGTCCTGCATGCCCGGGCCCGTGCTGATGTCCTGGTGGCGCAGCCTGTGCACCTTGATCGCGGCGGGCGGCGGCATCACCGCCGGCCGCACCACGGCCTCGAACCGTTCGCTCAGCAGGATGCGGTTGCCGCGGAGCCGTATCGCCGCCAGCGCGACAATCTCGTCGCGCCGGATATCCAGCCCGGTCGTCTCCAGGTCGAGCGAGACCACCTCGTCCTCCGGCCAGGGATCGAACAGGAAGCCATAGGCCGGGTCGGCGAGCCGTGCCCGCAACCAGCGCCGCCGCACGGCCTGCAGGATGCTCACGGCCCGGCTCTCCGCATCCTCAATGGCCTCGCAGATTGTAGTGGCTGCGGATCACCTCGCGGAACTGCCGCACGATCCGCAGGGCGTCGCGCAGGATGTCGCGGTCGGCGCTGGTCAGCAGGCCCAGCCGCACGGCCGCATCGGGCCCCGGCGTGCCGCGCCGCGCGGCCTCGAGCTGGGCGCGCAGCCGGAACTCCATGAAAACCCGGAGCGCCCCCACCAGCTCACGCCCCAGAGCCGCATCCAGCGCCCCTGCCTCGACCAGCGCCGCGATCCGGAGTGCCGTGGGCTGGGCGGCGATGCCGCGGCCGATGGCCAGGGTGCGCACGCCGTGAACCAGCGGGAAGATGCCGGCGCGCTTGATATCGACCTCGTCGGAATTCATGCCGACCGAGGCGAGAAGCGAGCCGAGCAGCCCGACCTGCGGCTCCGCGAAGGTGTCCACCAGCTGGGCGAAATGGGCGAGCAGGGCCCCCTCCCCTCGCAGGGCGGTCAACAGGGTCATCCGCGCCTGCTCGAGCAGCTCGCCGCGGCCGGATACGGCGGCCGCGTCCCAGAAGATGGCCAGGTTCATCGCCGCCTCGGGGCTGCGGTCCACAATCCAGCCCCTGAGCTGGCGCTGGAAGCCGTCGAGGGTCTGCGACCACAAGGGGTTGCGGACCATCACCCCACCCGGGCAGCGCGGGAAGCCGAAATCGTCCAGCGCCCGGGTGAAGGCCTCCCGGAACGCGGCCAGATCCGGCTCCGGCACCGGCGTTGCCAGGAGAAGGCCGTTATCCTGGTCCGTCCGGAGGGTCTGCTCGCCACGGCCTTCGGAACCCATCAGCAGCAGGCATCCCCCGCTCTGCACCGATGGCGGGGCGACCAGTTCGAAGAGGCGCGCGAGCAGCCGGCGGTTGAGGTCGGAGGTGATCTCGGCGATCGCCTCGATCCGCACGCCTTGCCCGTGCAGCCGCAGGACCTGCGCCTGGATGTCGCGCGCGGCCACCGTGAGGTCCTCCACGCCGCGGGCGCGGTCAATCCGGCCCGGGATCAGCTGCGAGTTGCCGGCGACCAGGCCCAGGATATCGATGTCCTCGAGAAAGCCGACATAGCGGCCTTCCCGCCGCACCGCGAGGCGCCGCTTGTCGTGCCGTGTCATCAGCAGGATGGCCTCGTAAAGGAAATCCCCGGCCTCTATGGAGACGACATCGAAATGCGTGACATCGCGGACGGGGGTTTCGAGCGGCAGGCGCCGCAGGACGACCGCCTTCGAGAGGTTCATGCCCGTCACGACCCCGGTGCGGTCCCCATCGCGGACGAAGAGGGCGTTCGCATTGACCCTCCTCATGCGGTGGCCTGCTGCCTCGATCGTCTCGCCGCCGTCGATGACGTTCGAATCCCCGCGCTGGGCGTCGCGCACGCGCGCGCGCAGCACAGATTCGAATCCATCCGGCCGGCGCGCCCCGGCCAGAGCATCGAGCTTGCGCGAGACCTCAGCATAGAAGAAGGCGGCGAAGCCCGCATTGCGGCTGACCAGCCTCGTGACGGCAGGGCGGGGGACCAGATGGCACAGCGTCTCTTCCGCGGCGATGAAGTCCTCCCCGGCCGCGCCATGCACCAGGGCGCGCGAGTCGAAACTGTCGCCCGCGCGCAGGAGGGCTGTCATGGCACCGTCCTGCCGAACCTCCACCACGCCCTTGATGATGACGTGGAGCTGCCCGGATGGCTTGCCCGCGGCCACGATGACATCACCCGGCGCGAAATAGCCGATATCGGCGCCCGCCCTGATGTCCTCGACCTCCTGCTGGGTCAGGCGGTCGAAGGGCGGATTGCCGGCATCGAAGCTCTCGGCCACCTGCATTGCTCCCCCGCTGCTGCATTCCCAGGGCCCGGGCCGCCTGTGGCCTGGGCTGTGTTCCGGCGGACGGCGGCGCCGGGTTGGCGTCAATGCACGCTGGCGCCTGCCGCTCCGAGCCCGGTCTCCGACCGCACATACTGCATGTTGAACGCGGCCTGCTCCCGCCGGGCCCGCTCGCCGCTGTCCATCTTGGAAAACAGCCAGATCCCGGCGAAGGCGATGGCCATGGAGAACAGCGCCGGGTTGTCGTAGGGGAAAAGCGGCGCGGCGTAGCCGAAGGTGTTCACCCACACGGCGCGGCTGAACACGACCATCAGGACCGCGCTGATCAGCCCGAGGAAGCCGCCGATGAAGGCGCCCTGGGTGGTGGTCCCGCGCCAGAAGATGGACATGAGCAGGACGGGGAAGTTGCAGCTGGCGGCAACCGAGAAGGCCAGCCCCACCATGAACGCCACGTTCTGGTTCTCGAAGACGTAGCCGAGGAAGATCGCGACCAGGCCGATCACGATCGCTGTCCCCTTCGAGATCCGGACCTCCCGCTGCTCATTGGCCCGGCCGCGGGCGATGACGGAGGCGTAGAGATCGTGGCTCACGGCCGATGCGCCGGCGAGCGTCAGGCCCGCCACCACCGCGAGGATGGTGGCGAAGGCGACGGCGGAGATGAACCCCATGAAGAGCGAGCCGCCAACGGCATCCGCCAGATGGATGGCCGCCATGTTGGTGCCGCCGATGAGGTCGGTGATGCGGTTGTAGCCGCCGCCGGGCCCGGTCCGGAAATAGGCCGCATCGTTCATCAGGAAGGTGATGGCGCCGAATCCGATGATGAATGTCAGGATGTAGAAGTAGCCGATCAGACCGGTCGCGTAGAACACCGACTTGCGCGCCGCCTGGGCGTCTGACACGGTGAAGAAGCGCATGAGGATGTGCGGCAGCCCTGCCGTGCCGAACATCAGCGCGAGGCCGAGCGACAAGGTCGAGACCGGGTCCGCCACGAAGTTGCCCGGCGCCATGATGGATTGCTGCCGCGGATGCATGGCGACCGCATCGGCGAACATTGCCGCCGGGCTGAAGCCGTAGCGCCACAGCACGGCCAGGGCCATGAAGGTCGCGCCGCCCAGCAGCAGGCAGGCCTTGATGATCTGGACCCAGGTCGTGGCCTTCATCCCTCCGAAGGCGACATAGACGATCATCAGGATGCCGACGATGAAGACGGCGTAGAGGTACTTCATGCCGAAGAGCAGCTCGATCAGCTTTCCGGCGCCCACCATCTGGGCGATCAGGTAGAAGGCGACGACGACGATCGTCCCGGTCGCCGAGAGGATGCGGATGGGCGTCTGTTCGAGCCGGAAGGACGCCACGTCGGAGAAGGTGAAGCTGCCCAGGTTGCGCAGCCGCTCGGCTATCAGGAACATGATGATCGGCCAGCCGGCCAGGAAGCCGATCGAGTAGATCAGCCCGTCGAAGCCGCTCGCGAAGACAAGGCCGGAGATGCCGAGGAAGGAGGCGGCGGACATGTAGTCGCCCGCGATCGCGAGGCCGTTCTGGAATCCGGTGATGCCGCCGCCGGCCGCGTAGAAATCCGCCGCCGACCTGGTCTGCCTGGCGGCCCGATAGGTGATCCCGAGCGTCGAGAGCACGAAGATGGAGAACATGACGATGGCGGGCCAGTTCAACCCACGGCCGGCCGCAGCCGCCGCGCCCTGCGCCCATGCCGCTGCCGGGGCGGCACAGAGGAGGAGGGCCGCCAGGAGGGGCGGAAGCATCCTGCGGGGCATCATGACAGCACCTCGTCCTGCAGGCTGCGGGTCAGCTCGTCGAACCGGCTGTTCGCACGGACGACGTAGATGCCCGTCAGCACGAAGGCCGCGACGATGACGCCCAGGCCGAGGAGGATGCCAAGGGTCACGACGCTGCCGCCGATCCGCACCGCCATCAGCTCCTTGGCGAAGGCGACAAGAACGATGAAGCCGAAGTAGAGCCCGAGCATGAGCGCCGAGAGGATCCAGGCCAAGCCCGAGCGTTGACGCACGAGCGCCTGGAAGTTCGGGCTGCGAAGGATCCGCTCATGCGAGGTCTCTGGTCGCTCATTCTTGTCCATGAGGTCATCTCCTGTTGTGCCGGCTGAAAAGCCGCTTTCCTGGAAACAGGTGTTCCCGGCCCGCCCGGCCGGTGATCCGGCCGTGGCCGCCCGTGCCGCGCCGCACGCCGTCGCCCACGCCGCACCGGCCGGGGAAGGCGGAGAGGCAGGCCTGGATGAAGCGCTCATCGTCGTTTCCGGAACAGCGACGGCACGCTGCACCGTGCGCGCCGCTCGAACACTGCGACAGATCAGGATGCTCCCTCGGTCCGGATCGGTACCGGAACAGGCGCCCGGCACCACGGAGGCGAGGGTCGGCCTGGCGGAGCACGGGCATGGCACTGCCCCCCGCATCACGGCCTGCCGGAGAGACGGCCGCGCAGGGGGGCAGCGCCCGTTCGTCATCCCTCATGCCCGGTTCGGTTGGCTGGCTGGTGCGGCAAGGGCAGCAGTGAGGCATTCTCGGTTGCGGTTCAGCCAGAACTCACAACCGGACCGCTCACAGGGCGGCGCAGATGCCAGGATTCCACGCGAAGAACGCGGCGCCGAGGGCGGCCAGGACAGGGCCTAGTTGCGCGCCCTTGTCTCGGCCAGAGTGCCGCAGCACTGCCGGAGGCGGCTGGCATAGGCGGCGCTGACCTCGGCATGGCGCGCCATGGCTTCGAGCAGCACCGTCATCAACGAGGCATAGGCCGCCGGCAGATCCTGGGGACGCCGGCAGGACAGCATATCCTCCAGCCCCTTGCCGTAGCCGGTCTGCGCCGCGCCCAGCACGTCGAGCTCGCGAATGAACGCTTCGCCCATGATCTTCTGCGCTTCCAGCATCGTCCGGTAGGACGTCTGCCATGGGACGTTCAGCATGGCATCCGGCCAGGCCGCACCATCGCTCCACCCGAAGGGAGGAGCCTTGGCATCGGGGCCCGCGGAGGTAACCTGATCATCGGGGGGCATGACCTGCTCCTGTCACATGGTGCCACCCCATTGGTGGCACCGCAGGCTGCCGCGCCGCGCGCTGCAACGGCACTGATCTGGATCACCTCCGGGACGGAGTCCCGGATCTCGGTTTCTGCGGCCCGGCGCGGAGGGCACGCCTTTGTGGACAGCATGCCTGCAAGGTGCTGAAGATGATCGGCACGTGCTTACCGGAGACGCAGCAACGGGCGCAGCACCATGATATTTTCAGGCCGCCTGGGAGCATGGATGCGCGGCGGGCCTCGGGCTGGTCCGGCGGCCCCTGCGCCGGCGCGCTCTCCTGGCCCCGCCACGCAGGATCGCGGCACTGCCGGGCGCACGGCCCCGCGTGTTCCGGGCCTGGCCGCCTTGGGCACGCTGCTGGGGCGGGCCTTCCGGCGCGGCGGCCGGTCCGGCACGGCCGGGATGCCGGATCACCTGCTGCAGCGCAAGGCGAAGATCGCCCTGGGGGAGAGCGAGGAGCGCTACCGCACCCTCTCCGACGCGACGCGCGAGGGCGTTGCCATCCACCACCTCGGCCGCATCGTGGACGCGAACGCGGCGTTCTGGCGCATGTTCGGCTATGCCTCGCTGCAGGAGGTGATCGGCCGCGAGACCCTGGACTTCGTGGCGCCCGAATTCCGCGAGGATGCACCGCGCAGCGCCTCCTGCGGCGATGGCAGGCCTCACCGCGGCCGGGGGCTGCGGGCCGATGGATCGACCTTCCCGGCCGAGTTCCAGGGCTCGCCGGTTGCCTACCGGCGCCAGAGGATGCAGGTCCTCATCGTCCGGGACTGCACGGCGGAAGAAAAGGCGCGGCAGAGCCTGCGGGAGAGCGAAAGAAACCTTCGCCTCACACTGGAGACGCTGGATCTCGGCGCCTTCATGTCGCGCACGCCGGAGGGCGTGGTCGCCTACTGGTCGGCCGGCTGCGAGCGGATCTTCGGCTGGAGGGCGTCGGAAGCGGTCGGCTACCCGCTGCACGAGCTTCTGCGCACGGTGTTTCCCGTTCCGGTGTCGCAGATCCAGCAGGCCCTGCTGGCATCGGGCGAGTGGTCGGGCGAGCTGGTGCAGCACACGCGGAGCGGGGAAGCGCGCAGCATCGCCGTGCGCAAGACGCTGCGCCGCGGCAGCGACGGGGTGCCGCTCGTGGTGATGGAATCGGTGGTCGACGTCACGCCGCAGCGGCGCGCCGAGACCGCGCTGCGCGAGCGGTCGCGCCGCCTGGCGCTGTTGTCCGAAGCGGCGGCGAACCTGCTGGGCGCAGGCGATCCGGAGCAGGTTCTGCGGGGGCTCTTCGCCACGCTCTCGGCGGATCTGGGCGTGGATGCGGTGTTCAGCTACCTGCCGGAAGCCCAGGCGTGGCGGCTGGCGGCGGGCATCGGCCCGGATCCCGGCCAGGTCGCGGCCTTCAGCCTCCTGCCCTCCGGCCCGGCGATCTGCGATGCCGTGGCGCGGAGCCGCGCGCCGGTGCATTGGACGGCGCAGCCGGATCCGGCGGCGGCGCAGGAACAGGCCGCCGCTCCGCCAGGCATCCAGGCCTATGTCTGCTTTCCGCTGCTGGCCGGGGAGGATGTTCTGGGCGCGCTCGCCTTCGCCAGCCACGCGCGGGAGCGCTTCCAGGAGGAGGACGTCGCGTTCCTGGCCACCATCGCGCAGCATGTCGCGGTTGTGCGCCGGCGGCTGCGCGCGGATGAGGAGTTGCGCAAGGCGGAGCGGCGTTCGCGCGCGCTGCTGGATGCCGCGCCGGTCAGCATCGCCCTGCTGGAGCCCGGCTCATTGCGCGTGCTGCGGGCCAACCAGCGTGCCTGCCTCGAACTCGGCTACAGCATGGCGGAATTCACCACGTTGCGGATCGCGGATCTGGAGATGGCCGGCACCGCCGGGCGCAGCCTGGCCATCGCGGCCACGCAGCTCGGGGCGAAGGGCGACGAGGTCAGGACACGCTTCCGCAACCGCGCGGGCGACAGGCTTGACATGCTGGTGCGCGTCGAGCCGGTGGAGATCGACGGCGAGAACCTGGTCTATGCCTCCTGGACCAACGTCACGGAGCTGAGCCGCATCCGCTGGGCGCTGGAGGAAAGCGAGGGCCAGCTCCGCTCCATCCTGGCCACGGTACCGGATGCGATGGTGGTGATCGACGAGAGCGGCCGCATCGTGTCCTTCAGCGCCACGGCGGAGCACCTGTTCGGGTGGCAGGCGGTGGAGGTCCTGGGCCAGGAGGTGTCGGTTCTCATGCCGGAGCCCGACCGGTCGCGGCACGCCGGCTACTTGTCGCACTACCTGCGGACGGGGGAGCGCCGCATCATCGGCATCGGCCGGCGGGTGCATGGCCAGCGCCGCGATGGCTCGGTGTTCCCGATGGAATTGACGGTCGGCGAGGTCAGGACCAAGGAAGGCCACCTGTTCACGGGCTTCCTCCGCGACCTGAGCCAGGACGAGGCAGCGCAGCGGCGCCTGAACGACCTGCAGACGGAGCTGCTGCACGTCTCCCGCCTCAGCGTGGCGGGCGAGATGGCCTCCGCCCTGGCGCATGAGCTCAACCAGCCGCTGACCGCGATCGCCAGTTCCACCAGGGCCGCGCTGCGCCTGCTGGAAGCCTCGCCCGGCCATGCGATGCTGCCGCCGCGCGTGCTGGAAGCCTTGCAGCGCGCCGCCAGCCAGTCGCTCCGCGCCGGGCAGATCGTGCAGAGGCTGCGCGACTTCGTGATGAAGGGCGAAGTCGAGAGGGAACCCGTCCTGCTGCCCGATATCATCGGCGAGGCCAGGGAGCTGGCGCTGCTGGGCGTCGCCCATCATGGCGTGGAGATTTCCATCCAGCTCGACCAGGACCTTCCGCCGGTTCTGGTGGACCGGGTGCAGATCCAGCAGGTGGTGCTGAACCTGATCCGCAACGCGGTGGAAGCGATGAGCGAGGCAGGCGGCCAGCCGTGCCGGCTGACGATCAACGCCACGCGCCGCGGCGCCGGGATGCTGGAGGTCGCGGTGCGCGACACCGGGCCGGGCCTTTCCCCCGCCGTGGAAGCCCGGCTGTTCGAGCCTTTCGTGACCACCAAGCGCGGCGGCATGGGGGTTGGCCTGTCCATCTGCCGCTCGATCGTGGAAGCGCATGACGGCCGGCTGTGGAGCGAGCCGAACCCCGGCGGGGGCGCGGTGTTCCGCTTCACCCTGCCGCTGCTGGTGCCATCGGACGCCAGGCTGCTGCAGGAGGAGAAGCCATGACAGCGGCGGCAGCACCCGGCCCTCGCCCAGGTCAGCCCATGGTGCATGTGATCGACGACGATGAGGATGTCTCCTGGGCCGTGGCAACCCTGCTGGAAGCGGCCGGAACACCCGCCCGCACCTACGCCTCGGCCGGGGAGTTCCTCGAGTGCCTGCCATCCCTCGAATGGTCGGCAGGGGGATGCGTGCTGACCGACATCCGCATGCCCGGGAAGGACGGGCTCGACCTGCTGCACGACCTGAGGAGGCAGGGCTTCCGCCATCCGGTGGTCGTCATGACCGCCCATGGCGACATCGCGACGGCGGTGCGGGCGATGAAGGCAGGCGCATCCGATTTCATCGAGAAGCCCTTCGATGACGAGGTGCTGCTCTCCACCCTCCGCACCGCCATGGCCGGGCCGCCCGGCGAACCCGGCACCCTGGACGACCCGCCCAGGAACGCCAGCCAGAGGACGGACATAGCCCGGGCCGCCGAGCGGGTGGCCACGCTGTCGCCGCGCGAGCGCGAGGTGCTGGAACTGGCCATGGAAGGCAAGCCCAGCAAGGTCATCGGCTTCGAGCTGGGGATCAGCCCGAGAACCGTCGAGGTCTACCGGATAAAGCTGATGGCCCGGCTCGGCGTCGGCAGCTTTGCCGAGGCGGTGCGCCTGGCCGTGCTGGCGCAGTATGGGCGGTGACGCCGGCGCCGCAGCGCCTCAGCCCGGCTCGGCGTCCCCGAGGGCGGCACGCACGGAGCGCAGCACATCCTCTGGCACCAGAGGGTCGGCATACCAGACCAGGGAATGGCCAGCCGGCGGCTCCACCTGCGCCGCCACGGGCCATGTCAGGATGACAGCCGGGATGACCCTTCCGGCGCGCCGCAGCGGCAGCAGCACCTGCAGGCCGATGCGGTCCGCCTGGGGGCGCTCGGCCATCAGCAGGCAGCACCATCCGGCACTCTCCGCGCCCAGGCTGTCGGCCACCCGCAGCAGCGCGCCGAGGCTGGCGAAGGGGTAGGCCAGGAAGCCGTGCGATTCCAGCATCAGCATCAGGGCACGCCGGGCCGCGGGATCGGCGCTGAGCACGAGGACGCGGCCGGGCTTGGCGGCCAGAGGGTCGCCCTGCCCGCTTGCGCTCTGGCATGGCTGCTCGCGGGGTGGTTCCCGGCTCATCTGCATGCTGTCCCGTCATCGTCGGTGCAGCCGGGGGCGCCGCCGTGCCTGCCGCGTCCTGCCCAGCCAGCGGCAACCTGAGCCTGCGGCGGCAGCCCTGCCCTGACACGGATCAGGATGAACCAGAAAGTTTAATGCCGGCAGGTGAATACTTGCCGGAACTTCGCTACGTGCTTCTACGGAACGTGATTTTCCGGAATGTTACCGAAACGATAAGGCGCTGATACTGCGCTCGCTCGTTTCGGAAGGAAGTCGATCCATGCAAAGCGTTGCGCTGACCGGCATGCGCTTGCCTTTCCCTTTCACGGTCGCTCCGGAGCGGAGCGACCGGGCCATCCCCGGCCGGCCAGGCCGGCTGCTGCGCGGCGCCGAGATCTACGCCGAGGGCTCCAAGATCCGGCAGTTCTACAAGGTGGTCTCGGGCGCCGTGCGCGTGTGCCGCGTGCTGCCGGATGCGCGGCGCTTCATCGCGCAGTTCGCCCTGCCGGGCGAGGTCTTCGGCCTCGACGGCGTGGAGGAGCACCGCTTCTCGGCCGAGGCGATAACCGAGGTTGTGCTGATCGCCTTCGCACGCAAGGACATCGACGCCTACATGGACGAGGAGCCGCTGGCGGCGCAGTCCTGGCAGGCCTTCACGCTGGAGAAGCTGGCGGCGGCGCAGGACCGCTCGATCCTGCTGGGCTGCCGGAGCGCCACGGAGCGCGTGGCGCACTTCCTGCTCGACCTGGCGGCCCGCAGCTGCCCCGGCCGCCCGTCGGTGGACCTGCCGATGTCGCGCTACGACATCGCCGACTATCTCGGCCTCACGGCGGAGACGGTCAGCCGCGTCCTCACGGCGCTGCGCAAGTCCGGCATGATCGCCATCGAGGACAACCACACCCTGCACATCCTCGAGCGCGAGAGGCTGACCGAGGTCGCCGACCTGAGCGGCGTCCCGGCCTGAGAAGGATGCGCGGCGAGCCCCTCCCGGCTTTCCGCCAGCGGGCCAGCCAGCCCCAGCCTTCCACGATCCTCCAGATTCCCGGCCGCTGGCGGCTCCTCCGGCCGGCACCACCCTCGTCGCAACACAGGCCGCCCGCGGCATGCCGGCTGCCTGAACCTGGAGCGGAGCGATGTCGCTGAAAGACATTCTCGTGTATCTGCCGAGCCCGGAGGTGGCCCCCCGCATCCTGGACCCCGCCATCTCGCTGGCGAAGCACCACGGCGCGCACCTGGCCGCCTTGCACGTCTACAGCCTGGACTGGCCCATGATGGCTGCCGCTGATGGCTATGTCAGCCCGGCCACATGGCGGCTCGTCCTGGAGGAAGCCGAGCAGGCCGCCAAGGAGCGGGCGGAGCAGATCCACACCCAGTTCGAGAAAGCCACCCGGCGCGAGGACATCCCGGCGGAATGGCGCCTCGTGGAGGGGATGGTGGATTCGGTTCTGGTGCAGCACGCCCGCTACGCCGATGTCACGATCCTCGGCCGCTCCGACCGGAACGGCATCGAGGCCGATCTGGCCGAGGAGGTCATGTTCGATGCGGGCCGGCCTGTGCTGCTGCTGCCGCCGAGCCCGCCGCGCGATTTCACGGCCCGGCGCGTGCTGGTGGGCTGGAACGGGCGGCGTGAGGCTGCGCGCGCGGTCGGGGATGCCCTGCCGCTGATCCAGGCGGCGGAGGCGGTGCAGGTTCTCTCGGTGTTCGCCCGGGCGGAGGAGCAGGCAAGCTGTCAGGTGCAGACCGAGGACATCGCGCGCCACCTGGCCCGGCACGGGGCCACCGTCTCCGCCGCCACCACCATGGCCGGCGGCGACCTGCAGGTCGAGGACGTGCTGCTGAGTGCTGCGGCCGATCTCGGCGCGGAGCTGCTGGTGGTGGGCGGCTACGGCCATGGCCGCATGCGAGAGATGGTGCTGGGCGGCGTGACCCGCAGCCTGCTGCATGGCTCGACCATTCCGGTGCTGCTCTCGCACTGATGGCGCGCGGCTCATGACAGGGCGGCGGCCAGGGTGGCGCGGAAGCGCAGCAGGGCCGCCGCCAGCACCGCCAGCCCGATCGCGGCCGCCGCCGCGAAGGCGGGCCAGGCCGTGTCCAGCCCCGCCCCGCGATACAGGATGGCCTGTGCGAAGGACACGAAGTGGGTGGAGGGAAAGACGATCATCACCGCCTGCAGGGCGCGCGGCATGCTCTCTCAACGGGTATTGCCGCCGGAGAGCAGGATCATGGGCTGCACGATCAGGATGAACAGCAGGCCGACCGCCGTGGCGTAGAACAGGTAGAGCGCCACCCCGGTGAGGAACAGCGCGACGGACCCGGCGATCGGCACGCCGAGCAGCCCGCGCAGCACCAGCCACAGGGAGAGGCCGGCGGCCAGCGTGATGACGGCCCAGCCACCGCCGCCATCGCGGCCCGGGCGGACCCGCGATGGCGGCGGGGCCGGTACCAGCGGCAGGCCGATGGCGGCAGGCGATTCCGGGGCGGGATCACGCGTGTCGCTCATGCTCCCCCGGCGACAGCCTCAGGAGGCCGATTTGACCTCGATCCTGCGCGTCTGCTGCGCCGCTTCCGCCGTCTTGGGCAGGATGACCGACAGCACGCCCTTGTCGAAGCTGGCCTCGATGCCGTCGCGCCGCACGCTCTGGGGCAGCTCGAAGGAGCGGCGGAAGCTGCCGAAGCGGCGCTCGGACAGGTAGTGGTTCGCCGTCTTCTCGTCCCGCTGTTCCTTCTTCTCGCCCTTGATGGTGAGCATGTTGCCGGACAGGCTGATCTCCACGTCATCCCGCCCCAGCCCCGGCAGCTCGGCGGTGATGCGGAAATCCTTGTCGCTCTCGGTGACGTCCACCGCGGGCAGGGCGGCGGTGAACGGCATGTCGTTGCGCCAGGGTGGCATCATTTCGCCGCGGCGGAGCGGGCTGCCGCCGAAGCCGCGCCAGAGATTGTCGAAGACGCGGTCCATCTCGTCCCGCAGGCCCGCCAGCGGCTGCCAGAAGCGTTCCGGCATCGCCGGTGCAGGCGGCTGCACCGGCTGCACGGCCTTCGGGATGCTTACCGTGTTGTCGGACATGATGATTCCTCCTGTGTCCCATGGCAGAGGCAGCGGATCTCGCTGCCCGCCACGGCCCCTGGTTACAGTCTCCGTGCTCCGGAGCGATGATCTGCGTCAGGCTGACGAGCATTGCGCGCAATGCGCGGCGCTCCACCCGGCAACCGCGGCTGCCGCCGCGGCCAAGCCCGCAGGGCTGCGCGGCAACGTCCCGGTGCCGCACCTGATGGCGGCCTGCCTGGCGGAGTCCACCGGCCTGTCGGGGGCGATGCCGCCGGCATCCCGGAGCTCGCCGCATGCGGGCCGGCCGGCGGGCTGCTGCATGAGGTCCTGCGCGCGGAACTCGCCCGCGCCATGCGCACCGGCGGCCCTGCCACCGGCGCCGGACCTCACCTCCTGGGGCGCTGCACCGGAGCGCTGGCGCCGCGAACGGCATAGTAGGCCATCTCGGCAACATTCACGGCATGATCGCCGATGCGCTCGAGGCCCTTGATGACATACATCAGGTGCGTGCCGGTGTCGGGCTCGCACCGCCCCGCCGACATCTGCTCGAGAACGGCCTGGGAGGCCAGGTCGTAGAGCGCGTCCACATCGTCATCGGACTGGCACACCGCCCAGGCTCCCGCTGCGTCGGCTTCGACCAGGGACCGGACAGCCTCCTTGATGTTCCGCTGCAGCAGCCAGGCCATCTCGCCCAGCGTCGCCCGGTGCAGCCAATCGGGTATCCGGCGCAGGGCCCGGCTGCGCTTTGCGATGTTCGCCGCATAGTCGCCGATCCGCTCGAGATCATGGCTCGTCTTGAGGGCCGCGACGATGAGGCGGAGATCCGCGGCGAGAGGCTGCTGCAGCGCCAGCAGGCGGATGCATGCGGCATCCACGTCGCGCTCCAGGGCGTCGAGCTGCACATCACGCCGGAGCACCTCCTCGGCGAGGCCGTTGTCGTGCTGCAGAAGGGCGGTGCTCGCATCGCTGACCTGGCGGATCGCCCGGCTTCCCATCTCCTCGATCATCAGCCGGAGCTGCTGGAGATCCTGGGCGAGGCGTCCCTGGCCCCTTTCCATATAATGACCCTGCATGACCTCGCTCCACCTGACCCTGCCGGGATGCGCTGCCGGTGTGGAAGACTGGCACCGGAGGCACGGCCCCTGCCCTGACGGACATCAGCCGGCCGGCGCGACCGAAGGCCCGCGGAAGCTGCTCCAGATCAAGGTTCCCCGGAGCACGGGCCTGATACTGCTGCACCGAGGAAACCGTGCAGGAGAAGGAGGCTGTCTCATGCAAGTGCAATCGATCATGACCCGCGACCCTGTGGTCGTGCCGCCCGACATGGCCATCGAAGCCGTCGCGCAGCTGCTGGCGCAACGCCACATCTCCGCGGCCTTCGTGGTGGATGGCTCCGGGACGCCCATCGGCGTCGTGAGCGAGGGCGACCTGATCCGCCGCCTGGCGCCGGCGGGCGAGGAGGCGGGGCTCGGCTGGCTGGCCCGGCAGATGATCAACCGCGACCGCGCTGCCACGCAGTACGTCAGGACACATGGCCGGCATGTCCGGGACATCATGTCGCCCAATGTCGCCGCAGTGGACGAGAGCGCCGCCGTCGGCGAAGCCGTGGAAGTGATCCAGAAGCGGAACGTGCGCCGGGTCGCGGTGCTGCGGGACGGCCGCCTTGTCGGGGTCGTGTCCCGGGCGGACCTGCTGCGCGTGATCATCGCGGAGGGCGACCGGGTCGGTACCGCCGGGCCTGACCAGCGCATCCAGCAGGCGGTGGTGGAGGAGATGCGTCGTCACAGCTGGGCCACCGAGCATCTGACCAGCGTGATCGTCGAGAACGGCATCGTCCGCCTGGAGGGATATTGCCGGTCGGAGGCGGCGCGGCGGGCAATCTGCGTCGCCGCCGAGCGCGTCGAAGGCGTGCGGGGGGTCGAGGACAGGATGGAGATCAGCCCCCTGCACGACTACTCGCTGTATCCCCAGATCTGAGGCCACTGCGGGGCCGGGCGGCATCGTCGCCCGGCCTTGTCCTCACAGCGCCAGGGCGGCGTCCTCGGCGGCGGGCTTCTTCTCCGGAAGCTCGGTCATGGTAGCCTCGGTCAGCAGCAGCAGGCCGGCCACGGAGACGGCATTCTCCAGGGCCACGCGCACAACCTTGGTCGGGCCGAGGATGCCGGCGGCGACCAGGTCGGCATACGCGTTCCTCGCGGCGTCGAAGCCGATGCCCCCTCGCCCGCCCGCATGCGCGCCACCACCACGCCGCCATCCGCGGCCGAGTTCTTGGCGATCTGCCGGGCCGGTGCTTCCAGCGCGCGCCTCATGAGCTGCACGCCAGTCCGCTCGTCGCCCTCGCAGGCCCGTTCGAGGATATCGCTGCCGATCACCCCGCGCAGGGGCATGAAGGGTACACCCTTCCCGGAGGCCTGCAGCATGGTGTGGATCGCTGGGCAGGTTGCGTCCCGGACGGTGATGGTGCCGGCCTTCAGTGCCGCTGTGAAGCGCGGCGCAAAGCCGGCCTCACCGAGTGATACCGCGCTGGTCTCCACCTCCGTTACACATTCCGCGCCGATAAGCAGGTCGGTCGTGAAGCCAGAAACCGGCACGCCAAGCAGCGCAGCCCGCGCGCGCCGCGTCGGACCAGTGCCTTGGCCAGTGCGACGGAGGGCAAGGAGTTGTCCGGCGGCATCGCGATCAGCGCACCGTCCGGCACGCTCGCGGCCATGGCGTCAAGTTCGATCACAGGGCGATCTCCTCCTGCTTGTCTGAGCCGGCCAAGACATGGGCCCTGCCTCGCGCCTCCCGCATGTCAGGCAGTCCTATAGATCTGACGCGTGACATCCATGTGCCGCTCAACGGCCGCTTTGTTCCGCGGCCGCAGCGCGACCCGCTCCGCCAGCAGCATCCGTGTCCGTGGCAGATTGCTCGCGCGCCGGGTTGCCTCGATGAGGTACTGGTCAATGATGTCGCGCTGAGCGTGGCTGGCGCCGATCGGCGCGTCATTGTTGTGCAAGGGCGCGAACTCGTCGACGGCACCGGCGTAGTCGCCCTGCTCGAAGCGGAGGATACCACGGCAGAGTGGCAGGCCGATCGCCCGCACCACTGCGGCGCTGTCGCCCGAGTCCTGTGCGGCGAAGTCTTCCATCGAGGCAAGGAGACGTTCGGCCGCCTCGAAGCGGTGCTCCTTCGCGAGGGCCATCATGTAATGCAGATCGGTAAAGATCAGACCATGGTCACCGATGCTCTGCTCGGCGAAATCTGCCAGCTGCGCCCATCGGCTCCCAACATCGATCCCGAGCAGTTCCAGCCGTGCCAGCAGCGAGGCAGCGTTCTGGATGTCGAGGTAGAAGGTCGAGCCGTCGTTTCGCACGGAACGGTCATAGAGATCGAGCACCTGCTCATAATGCCCGCTCTCCAGGTGGAACAGGGCGAGGTGCCACCAGAGATGGCCCTTGAAGGGGTTGCGGTCGGACCAGTGGTTCTCCGGCCGCGTCAGCCAGTCGATGCCTTCCTGCTGCCGGTCCTCCATCTCCAGCACATGCGCGACGGCGTGCAGGGCCCATAGGTCGTTCGGGTTGTGCTGCACGGCCAGCCGGCCGAACTTCTCGGCCTCGCGGTACTGGCCGCACTCCTCATAGCCGAAGGCCAGCATCCCCAGCACATTGCCGTAGCCGGGCATCTCCTGCGGCCAGCGGTCAAGCACGGAGGCCGCACCACCACGGAGCGAGTGCTGGCGTCCCGTCCAGAAGCAGTTGAAGTGGTGCATCCGCAGCGCGACGATGTCGAGCGGATAGGCGCTGAGGAGCTGTTCCCAGACCGTGATGGCCTTGCCGGTCCGGCCCTCCGTCCAGGCGCGCAACGCCTCAATGTGCATCCGCTCACGCTCTGTCGCTCCGGCCGCTTCGGCAGCCGCCGCACGCAGCGCCGACTTCGCATTGTTCAGGACGGAGAAGGAACCGTACATCATGAACTGGTAGCCGCGCAGGCAGTGAGCCATCGCGAAGTGGGGGTCCGCCTGGATCGTGTCCTTGATCGACTGCATCGTGGCCAGGCGATACTCGAGCAGGTTCTGCTGGGCAACGCCGTAGAGTAGCGCAGCATCCTGGCTGGATGTCGTGAGCGGGTAACCCTGAGCGTCCTTCACGTCGCCCCTCCTGCCTTTCATCACGCCGCGGCGGCGTCTTCATTCTCTGAGCCAAGACCAAAACCCGGGCCTTGCGGATAGACCCTGAACCTCAACCAAGGCCAGGTTGGGGATCTCTACTCGGCCGCGACCTTCAGGGCTTCGCGCCGGTAGCCATCCCGTGTCTGCGGCAGCTTGCGGTCCAGGAGCCGGGCGGCGATCTGCGTCCGCAGAACCTGCGCCGTGCCGCCGCCGATCGTGAACATACGCGCGTCCCGCACCATGCGCTCTAGCGGCAGGTTGCGCGAGTAGCCCCGGGCGCCGAAGATCTGCAGCGCGTCGTTCGTGACCTTGATGGCCATCTCGGAGGCCAGCACCTTGGCCTGCGCGGCCAGCAGGGGGTCAGGAAAGGGGTTGGCGCTGTTGGCCGCGTTGTAGAGCGACAGGCGGGCGGCATTGAGCTGCACCGACATGTCCGCCAGCATCCATTGCAGGCCCTGGAACTCAGCGATCGGGCGGCCGAACTGCTGGCGCGACTTGGCGTAGTCCAGGGCGTGTTCGAAGGCCCCTTGCGCGAGGCCGAGCGCCACGGTCCCGGCGCCGACGCGCTGGCTGTTATAGGCGTTCATCAGTTCGGCGAAGCCTCGGCGCCAACCTCCGGGTGGCTGCAATGCCATGCTCACGGGGACCTCGGCGTCCTCCATGATCACCTCGCTCTCGGGAATACCGCGCAAGCCCATGGTGGGCTCCCGCCTGCCGATCCGAAAGCCTCTGGTGTCCGGCACCTCAGGGTCGCCGTGGACGATCAGGAAGCCGCCGATACCCTGTTCCTGGCCGGCCTCGTCGAAGACGCGCGCGAAAACGAGGTGCAGCTTCGAGACGCCCGCACCGGTGATCCAGTGCTTCTTGCCGTTCAGCACGTAGACATTGCCACGCTGAACAGCGGAGGTCGTCATCTCCGTCGCGGCGGAGCCGGCATCCGGCTCGGTGATGCAGATCGCGGGCTTGTCCCCGGCCAGCACGATCCGGGCGGC
Organism: Roseomonas sp. TS2; assembly: GCF_058833935.1. Lineage (NCBI taxonomy): Bacteria > Pseudomonadati > Pseudomonadota > Alphaproteobacteria > Acetobacterales > Roseomonadaceae > Roseomonas > Roseomonas sp. TS2. The sequence goes on from NZ_JCACVY010000010.1 coordinate 39,494, forward strand.
CAGCCTCTTCTGCTCCTCCGTGCCATAGCGCATCACGGCGGAGATGGCGCCCATGTTGGCCTCGACGGCGATACGGCCCGTGACGCCGCAGACCCGCGCCATTTCCGCGACGATGAGGACGGCGTCCAGGAAGCTGCCTCCTGCTCCGCCATATTCCTTGGGGATGGTGTAGCCGATCAGCCCGGCCTCGTTGAGAGCCCGGACATTGTCCCAGGGATAAGCTTCGGCGCGATCGGTCTCAGCAGCGCGGCCACGCACGACGGTCTCGGCAATTTCCCTGGCCAATCCCTGAAGGCGTGCCTGCTCAGGCGTCAGGTTGAGCAGCATCGGAGCGTTTCCTTGTTATCGCGGATTTCGGCCAGATTGGCACACACGACCACAAGGTAAAGCGATAAGGTTTTGCACTTAAGATAAATTAAACTCATGATAGGCTATGGGAATCCGGCATCTGAGAACCCTTGCCATGATCGCCGACAGCGGGGGCTTCAGCGCGGCGGCCGAGCGGCTCTTCATCACGCAATCGGCAGTGAGCCTGCAGATGAAGGCCTTGGAGGAGGAGTGGCGGATCACGCTCTTTGACCGGACCACCCGACCGCCGGTGCTGAACCGGCACGGCTGGACACTGGTCCACCGCGCGAGGGCACTGATCGACCAGTACGACGCGCTCAGGGCGTCCGTTCACGCGGCACCCTCAGAGCTGATCGGATCATTGCGCATCGGCGTCGTTCCCTCGGCCGCGGCGAACCTCCTCCCCCGGGTTCTGCTCCGGCTGCGGGACGTTCATCCGGGGCTGACAATTCATGCGGAGAGCGGCCTTTCAGCTGAGCTCATGTTCAAGGTCGGCCAGGGACGCCTCGACGCCGCCGTCGTGACCGCCCCGGATCGCCTGGATATCGGCTTGGCCACCGAGCTGATCCGGCAGGAGGAGCTGAAGCTCTTCGCGCATGACGATTTGGTCCTGCCGGATGTCGATGACATGCTGGCGAAGCGTCCCTTCATCCGGTTCAGCGGGGCAATGGGCGTAGGACGGATCGTGAACGAGGCGCTCCATTCCAGAAACGTCAAGGTAAACGCCATCCTCGAGCTGGATTCCATCGAGGCGATCCTCGGCATGGTCAACCTCGGGCTCGGCATCGCGATCCTGCCCGAGCACTCCATGGCACGTTGGCGAGATCATCGCCTCAACGAGCTGTCGCTCGATCCGCCGGTCCGGCGGAACCTCGTGCTCGTCGCCCGCCGCGAGTACGTCGAACTGCCAGCAGTGGGCTCCCTGCTGGAGACGTTCCGAAGCGTTGCCTTTGATGAAGGACCGTGAGGAGACCGCTGCCGGGCGATCTCCTTATGCCCCTACCCTTTTCGTCAGCCGGCTCACGGTTTAAGGCCAGCGAGAGGCTTTGCAAGGTATCCGGCCTGCCAGAACAGCCAGGCGTCGTCAGTTGCTCAGAAACGGATTGCGTGCCCGGGGATTGGATTGCCGGGCCGGAAAGGCGCTGGCGAGGTAGTCCACAATCAGCACCCGCATGTCCGGCTCCAGCGGGGTCATGTTCTGTTTCTCCACCATCCAGTCCATCAGCGCATCCCACCGCTCCCGCGTCAGCCCCGAGCGGCGGATGATCGCGGTGGAATGGCAGGCGGTGCAGTTGGCGAAGGTTTCGGCACGGCCGTGGCCGGCCGGCAGCACCTCCTCGGTTTCAGCGGGCGTCTGCACGGCCGCCAGACGGGCGTTCTCGGCCTCCGCCGCCGCCGCGCGCGCCTGTTCTGCCCGCTGCATTTCGGCAAAGGCCAGGGCAGCCGGCGTCGGTGGATAGGGGGCACGGGTCTCGGGCTGGGCCCACCAGCCGGCCTTCTGCCCGCCCAGGACGAGCACCACCAGCACCAGCAGGCCCGCAACCATTCGGCTCATCGTCACGGCGGCGTCTCAGCCCACCAGGATGGCGGCACGGCCGATGGCATTGGCGCCGTAGCCCTGCGGGTTCCAGTTGGGTGCCACATGAGGCTGCATCCGGCCTTTGGTATCCGTGGCGCGGTGCCACACCTCGAAATAGCCGTCGGAGGGCAACTCCACCGCGCCGGCCCAGCGCTGCCAGCTGTAGCGGTTCGGCGGCGGCGACAGCGCCATCTCGTGCCAGGTGGCGCCGAAATCGACGGACACATGCACCGCCCGCGCCTCGTCATCGCCGGCCCAGGCATGGCCGCGCAGGTCGACACGCCGGGTGTTGGCCGGAAGCCGCGTTCCATGCGCCAGGTTCGTCAGCACCGAGCGTACCGGCATCGAGGTCATGTCGGCGAAGGTGGCGCCGTCGTTCTGCGACCCCGGCACGATCGGCCGCACCGGCAGGCGGTAGGAGGTGCCGCCCATGCCCTGCCCCCGGTGCGGCTCGGCCAGCAGGGTAATCCGTGTCAGCCACTTCTGGGACAGAGAGCCCGGCCAGCCCGGCACGACCAGCCGCAGCGGATAGCCATGGATCTGCGGGATCGGCTGCCCGTTCATGCGGGTGGCGATGATCGTGTGCTCCTCCATCGCCTTGGCAACCGGCATGCCGCGCGAGATGGCCGCACGATCGGTGGCACCGGACAGGTGCGGGTCGGCGCCGAAGTGGCCGGTGAAGCGGGCGCTCTCCTTGGGGCCTGCGGCGCGGATCACGTCGCGCAGCCGCACACCGGTCCACTCGCAATTGCTGATGGCGCCGTTGTTCCACTGGTTGCCGCGGGTTTCCGGCACGAAGGCGGCGCGGCCATTGCCACCGCATTCCATCTGCAGCCGCATCGTCACCGCCTCGAAGCGGGACTCAAGGTCGCCGAGGCTGAGGTCGAGGGGGTTGTTCACCTCGCCATCGAGCCTGAAGCGCCACGTCTTCGGGTCGGCGGCGAAGCGGTCCGGAATCTGGCCGTTGTTGCGGATGAACATCTTGTCCGCCGGCGTCACATCGTCGTCGAGCATGATCTCGGGCGTTTCGGCCACCAGCGGCCGCTCGCCGAGCAGGATCAGCGCCGCCTTGCCGTCCATCCGCAGGATCGGCGTATCGCCGGCCGACTGTGCCAGGGCGGCGGGCAACAGCCCGCTGGGCATCCGGGTCCCGAAGGGCATTGCCGCGCCTAGGGCCATGCCCACTGCGGCAAGGGACACGCCCTTCAGGGCGCCCCGCCGGCCCCAGGCCAGCGCCTCGGCACGTTCTGGATCGCTGGCAAAAAGTTCCACAAGGCTGCGCTCGGTCTTCATGGTCGCTTGTCCTCCCCCGGGCCGCGAAGCGGCGGCCTCTTGAGAGAGGGACGCGCGAGGAGGGTGTTTTATTCCCTGCCTGCTGCAGATACCCTGCGGCCGTGTCCAAGCAGCGCGACCTGCTCGCACGCCATGGCACGGCGCTGCACCGATACGCCCGGGCGCTGGCGGGTGACCCCGACCTTGCCCGCGATCTGTGGCAGGAGGCCGCGGCGCGCGCCCTCGCGGCCCGCCCACCACGCGGCACGGAGGCGGAAGCGCGGGTGTGGCTGTTCCGCATCCTGCGCAATGCCTTCCTGGACGTTGTCCGGCGCAACCGGGTGGCACAGGATCACCGGGTGGAGGAAGAGGCGCTGGCTGGCCAGGGCTGGACCGGCGGTGACGCTGCCTTCGCGCAAGTTGCGGTTGCCCAGATGCTGGCCCGGTTGCCAGAAGCGCAACGCGAGGTGGTAGCCCTGGTGGATCTCGCGGGCTTCTCCTATCTGGAAGTCGCGGCGACGCTCGGATTGCCCAAGGGCACGGTCATGAGCCGGCTGGCCAGGGGCCGCGCTGCCATGCTGGAGGCGCTGAGCGAGAACAGGGCGGCGCCACTGCGGAGGAAGTCGGGTTGAGTGGCATGGACGAGCGCCTGAACGGCCTGCTGGACGGCGAGTTGTCGCCGGCGGAGGCTTCGGACACGGCCCGTGCCCTGCGCGATGACCCATCACTGACCGTCCGATTAGCGGATCTGGCGCGACTGAGGGCATTGACCACGGCGATCGACGCCAACCTGCCGATGCCCGGCATGCCGGTTGAACCGGCGCAGCCGCTCTGGCGAAGGCCGGCGCTGGTGGGCGGAACCTTGATCGCCCTCTCGCTGGCTGCGGCTGGTCTCGTCCTGCTCCCGGGGCGGGAAACATCCTCCCTGGCTGCCCATCGCCGCTTCTTAGCCGCAACCGCGGATACAGCCAGTGCTGCTCCCGGCCTGCCCGATTTATCCGCCGCTGGACTGCGGCTGAGCTGGATCGAGCCAACTGGCGGCGGAACCTATGCGGGCTATGTTGGCCCCCGCGGCTGCCGCCTCGGCCTCTGGCTCGGACCTCGTGGCGGCGCTCCCGTGAGTGGCAACGACGGCTGGCGCACTGAGACCGTGGAGCAGGCTGATGGCCGGGTGGTATGGATCGCTACCACGCTCAGCATGGATGCCGGCCGCTTCGCGGCCCTGGCTGAAGTTGTGCGGTCCGGTTCGGCTGCGGGAGCAACACTACTCGCTGAAGCTTCAGCATACTCTGCCTGCCTATCTTGACCGACATAGAGGCTGTCATGGACCTGCGGCCAGTCGAGCGGCTTGCTTGAGGATGATGCAGGCGAAGGCGACGAGGCGGAGATCGGCAAGAGTGGTGGCATAGCGCTCGTAGTCCTTTACCAGCCGCCGAAAGCGGCTGGCCCAGGCAAACGACCGCTCGACCACCCAGCGCCGCGGCAGAAGCACGAAGCCGCGCCTGGCCTCCGGCAACTTCACGACGCTCTGCCCGGTGGAGGCCTGCACCGCCCGGGCCAGCCGCCCGACCTCAGCGCGGTCATCCGCGCTGGTGGGCGTGACATGGAGAGCCAACAGATGGCCCAGCGTGCCGACCGCCAGGCGCAGCTTGGAACCCTTCTTGCGTTTGGCGCCGTCATACCCCGCCCGCTCGCCGCTCTCGGGAGAGGAGCGCAGCGTCCGACTATCCAGAATGACAGCGCTGGGCTGCGCCTTTCGCCCGGCCGCCAGGCGCAGCACCGTCCGCAGATCCTCGGCCAGAGCCTCGAAGCAATCTGCCGCCAATCAGCGCTGGGCCTGCTGGTACACCGCAGCCCAGGGCGGCAGGTCGTTCGGCATCCAGCGCCGGGATGCGCCGGTCTTCACCACGTAGCGCAGGCCGTTGAACACCTCGCGCAAGCTGTGCTCACGCTGTTGGGCATCCTCAGACAGCAATGTCAGGTAGGGCGCCACCAACGCCCATTCGTCGTCGGAAACGTCAGAGGGGTAGGGCTTGCGGGCACTCATGCCCCGCAGCCTGATCGTGACCCACCCGCAGATCCATAACAGCCTCTAGCCGCCGATCCCGGCTGTACGGCGCCTGGTTCAGGAGACGAGCGCGGCTTTTGCCTGGACGAACCGCCTCCGCCGCCTCGTCATCCGCTGCGAGCGCAGGCTCGACATCCATCATGCCTCCACCGCCTGCGCCCGCTCCTTCATCTGCCTCAACGCGTTTCGAGGACGGCTTGGAAAGCGCATCGAATGTCGAAATCCAACAGCAAGGACTGCGCCTGAGAAGCTTGTCCAATGTAACCCAACCATGCTAATGATAATCATTATCAACATTTGAATGCGTTGCCATGAGGCTGCCTCGATGAGTCCAACCAACCACCAGACCAGCACATGGCTGGTTGTCCGTCATGGCAGCCGCCAAAGCGATGTGGCTAACGATCTGGCTGGAGTATCGTTTGGAACCCGCCCTGATGCGCTCATCAGGCAGGCAGCCGGAGCCGTGGTGCTCCTTGGCCTTTCCGTTGTCCCGGCTGCCTATGCGCAACAGGCAGCAAATCCTGATGTAGCGTCACCGGCAGCGGAGACCGGCTCTACACCTGGCGTGATCACGCTGCCAACCTTGAATGTCACGACTGACGCTGCACCGGCGGCGTTGCCGCCGCCATATGCGGGTGGCCAGGTCGCGCAAGGTGGATCGCTGGGCCTGCTGGGTGCCAGGAGCGTGCTGGACTCACCCTTCAGCACCACCAGCTACACATCCGAACTGATCGAGAACCAGCAAGGCCGGACCGCGGCCGATACGCTGATCAATGATTCCTCCGTCCGCCTCACGACCGGCAGCAACGGCTTCGACGATACCTTCTCGATCCGCGGCTTCCAGGTCGGCAGCCAGGACGTCGGCCTGAACGGCCTGTACGGCCTGATCTCCTCCAACCGCGCCCAGGCGGCGTATATCGAGCGGATCGAGCTCCTCAGAGGGCCTGGCGCGTTCATCAACGGCATCTCGCCGGGCGGCAGCATCGGCGGCGGCATCAACATCATCACCAAGCGTGCCGGCGATCAGCCCCTGACCCGCCTGACGCCGACCTTCATGAGCGACGGCAATTTCGGCATCCAGGCCGATGTGGCCCGCCGCTACGGGGCGAACAACGAGTGGGGCGTGCGCTTCAACGGCCTGTATCGCGATGGCGAGGCTTCGATCGACGATGGCAACCTGCGCAGCGGCCTCGCCGCGTTGGGGCTGGACTACCGCGGCGACCGGCTGCGTTGGTCTGTCGACGGCATCTTCCAGCGTGACGACACGAAGAACTTCCGCCCGCAGCTCACCCTGCTGCCCACCATCGCCTACATCCCGTCTCCGCCGGACGCGCGCAGCAATTGGTATCCCGGCACCAGCCTGCGCCAGCAGGACAGCACCATAGCCACCCGGGTCGAGTACGATGTGACGGACTCGGTGACCGCCTATGCCGCTATCGGCTACCGCGACGGGTGGAATGAGCAGACCTTCCCCGACTCCCGCCCCGGCGGTGCCAATGCGCTCGGCAACTTCCCGCTCACCAATTCCTACTACGATTCCTACAGCAAGACCGTGAGCGGCACCGTGGGCGCCAATGTCCGCTTCAATACGCTGGGCATCGGCCACACCCTCAACATCGGCTATTCGGGCCTGCGGCAGGAGGCGGGCAACGCCTACATCCCCTCCTCCACCGGCTATCCCTCCAACATCTACAACCCGGCGCCGCTGCCGCCCATCACCGCCCGGCGCACCGATCCGCGGCGGGCGTCACTGACGGAATTCTCGAGCCTCGCGGTGGCCGACACCCTGTCCTTCCTGAACGACCGGGTGCTGCTGACCGGCGGCGTCCGCTTCCAGAACGTGGAGGTCAACAGCTACAACACCGCAACCCAGGCGCGGACAAGCCGGTACGACGCGGATGCGACGACACCGCTCTTCGGGCTGGTGGTGAAGCCCTGGCAGAACGTCTCCCTCTACGCGAACTACGCGCAGGGCCTGACGCGCGGAACCATCGTCGGGGCTGGCTACGATAACACCGGCGAGGTCCTCGCCCCCTACAAGTCCGAGCAGTACGAGGCCGGCGTGAAGGTGGATTGGGGCCGTATCACCACCGTCGCCTCGGTGTTCCAGATCGCCCGGCCAAACTCGATCCGCACGCCCGAGAACAATCTCGCCTATGACGGCGAGCAGCGGAACAGGGGCGTGGAACTCTCCGCCTATGGCGAGGTCGTGCCGGGGTTGCGCGCCCTGGCCAGCGCGACCTTCCTCAAGCCCGAGCTGACCAACCCCACCAACCCTGCCGAGCGTGGCAACGACGCCGCAGGCGTGCCGGACAAGACCTTCTCGGGTGCCCTGGACTGGGACGTGCCGGGGGTGACCGGCCTCGCCCTGAACAGCCGCCTGATCTACACCTCGGGCGCCTACCTGAACACCGCCAATACGCTGCGCTTCGACAGCTGGACACGCGTGGATTTCGGCGCCCGCTATACGACGGAGATCTCCAACAAGCCGGTTACGCTGCGTGCCAACCTGGAGAATGCCTTCGGAGAAAATTACTGGCTCACTACCGGTAACTTCGTCACCGTAGGGTCCCCGCGTACTTTCATTGTATCCGCTTCCTTCGATTTCTAGCCTGACAGCCATATTTTAAACTGACTGTCTTGCGCAGCGGCATACATCGCTTTTCGAAACCTGCCCTGCAGTACCTTGGAGCAGATAAGGAAGCAGGCGAGCGCGGCGAAGGCATGGTCGATGTCAATCCTGCGCTCGTGGCGTATAGCTTGTCTGGTCTGCGAGGGGGTTGCCCGGGTTTCCTGCAGCAGGCAGGCGCCGGCCGGTGACGAGGTGGCGCTTGATGCCTGCCTGGCCGCGATCCACCGGGTTCGCGGCCTGTTCCGGCGCTCCCTCTTGGCTGCAATGGACGCGCTGCGCGGCTCCAGCCGATGCGGTCCGCATGGCGCAAGCGCCGCAGCAGCAACTCATGGTGCAGCCGGTCCCACACACCAGTCTCCTGCCAGCCCCGCCAGCCGCCGCCAGCAGGTGATGCCAGATCCGCAGCCCCTCTCCCGCGATATGCCGAGCGGGGAACAAAGAGGATGCCGCTCAAGGCGGCTCGGGGGGGGTACCGCCGGTCGTCCGCCCTTCGTGGCTTGGAATCCCTCCGGCGGCAGCAGCGGCTCGATCACCGGCCAGAGTTCATCTGAGATCAGGGGCTTCGCCCTGCCACTCAGATCTGTGCGGCCCTGCCATCTGTCCAGGTTTTGCAAGGCGCCGTAAATGTTGAGTTGCGTCAACTGGCCTTTATGCGCGCATCCTGCGCCAGCTTCCGCCAGCGGGCGATATCAGCCGCGACGAAGGAGCCGAACTCCGCCATGCTCTGCGGCATGGGCTTCGCTCCTTCGAGCGCCAGGAACTTCGTGTAGCGCTCGGTCCCGATGATCTGGTTGATGGCACCGTGCAACTCCTCCCGGATGGGAGCCGGGGTCCCCTTCGGCGCCAGCACGCCCCACCAGACATCCACGGCGAAGTCGATGCCGGTCGCCTCCTTCACCGTCGGGATCTGCGGCGCGTAGCTCATCCTCTCGCTGCTGGTATAGGCGAGCACGGGGACCTGGTTGCTGGTGACGAGGTTGCTGATGGAGGCCAGCGTCGTCACCATGATATCCACCCGCCCCGCCAGCAGGTCCGCCTGCGCGGGCGAGATCCCGGAATAGGGCACCGGCTCCATGCTCAGCCCGGCGGCGGCGTTGAACGCCTCCATGGTGAAGTGGCCCACCGCCCCCATGCCGGCCATGGCGTATTGCACCCGCCCGGCACCCTCCCGCGCCGCCCCCACCAGGGTGCGCATGTCCGGGAAGCCGTTCGGCTTGGTCACGATCAGCATGGGGGCCAGGCAGATGCGCGCCACGGGATCGAAGCTCTCCAGCGCGTCGTAGGGGGTCTTGAGATAGGTGGAACTGGTCGCGAAAGAGGTCGAGGCGAGGAGAAACGTGTAGCCGTCGGGCGGCGAATTTGCGACGAAGCCGGCGCCGAGCGTGCTGCCGGCGCCCGGGCGGTTCTCGACGATGACCGGCTTGCCCAGCGTGCCCTGCAGCGCCTCGGCCAGCGGCCGGGCCAGCGCGTCATTGCTGCCGCCCGGCGTGTAGGGAACCACCAGGCGGATCGGCCGGTCCGGCCATTTCGCCTGGGCGGGCCGGACCCACAGGGCAGGAAGGGCGAGGCCGGAGAGGCCGCCGACGAGGCCACGGCGGCTGATGGAGACTGTCATGGAGATCCTCCGCTGAGGGCACTTCAACAGGCAATGCTGGCCTGTTGTGCTCTTGTACGAACAACCGTATCTAGGCTTAGAGAGACAAGTCAACCAAGCATGTCGAGAAGCAAGCTCCCGATCCGTCCCTCGCTTCCCGCCCGGGAGGCGCGCTCCGCCCCGCTCTCGCCCGCGGTCAGCCAGCTGCTGTCCAGCGCCCAGCCGCGCTATGCGAGCGTGGCCGCCACCCTGGCGGGGGAGATCCTGGACAAGGGGCGGCCCGTCGGCTCGCTGCTGCCGACCGAGCAGGAACTCGCCGAGCACTTCGCCGTCAGCCGCTCCACCATCCGGCAGGCGCTGCGGCGGCTGCGCGAGCTGGGCCTTGTCGCCGGCGCCCAGGGCGTGGGCACGCGCGTCATCGCCGACCAGCCGCGCAGCGACTACGTGCTGGCGGTGCGCTCCGTCACGGACGTGATGGGCTATGCGACGCCCACCCGGCTGGAACTGCTCTCGCGCGAGACGGTGACGGCGGATGCCGCCCACGCCGCACGGATCGGCGCCGAGGCTGGCAGCCGCTGGGTGCACCTGCGCGGCCTGCGCTGGCCGGAGGACCGGAGCCGCCCGCCGATCTCCGTGGTGGACCTGCACGTGGCGGCCGAGTTCGCCGCCGTGACGACGCTGCCCGAGCTGGTGACGACACCCGCCTACCGGCTGATCGGGCAGCGGATGGGCGTGGCGGTGGCCGAGGTGCTGCAGGAGATCACCGCCATCAGCCTGCCGGCCCCTGTGGCGGAGCTGCTGGCGGTGCCGGCCGGCTCGCCCGGCCTGCATATCCGGCGGCGCTTCCTGGCGGCGGATGGCCGGCTGCTGGAGGCCACCGAGAACCACCACGCCGCCGCGGACCGCTTCGCCTATGCGCTCCGCCTCGGCGCGCCGGAGGGCGAAGGCTAGGGCGGCCTCCTCCGCCCGGCCGTCGCCTTCGCGCGAACGGGGCGCTAGACGCTGCGGCCGCCGCCCCCGGCCAGCGCGGCGGCCTCGAGGATGGGCGCGACATCATCGGCCTGGTCGATCCGCCAGAGCCGGCCGAGCACGGCCTCCGCCGCCGCGGCGCCGAGCACGGGGGCGGCGAGGTCCAGGAACTTCGCGCTGATCCCATCGTCGGAGAGGCGGTTGCGGGCGCCGCCGAAGGGCTCGGGCACGTAGCGGTGCAGCCGGCGGCCGTCCCGGGTGGTCACGGTCACATGGGCGCTGCGCTTAGACGGATAGTCGGCCTCGCAGCACGGGTCGACGACCACCGAGACGCGCCCGGCGAGGGCCAGCGTCTCCGGGTCGGCCCGGTGCGCGGTGCTGAAATCGGCGAGGCTGACGCGGCCCGCGCGCAGCGCCGTGGCGATGACGAAGGGGAAGCTCATCTGCGCCGTGGTCATCTCCGACCACCCCACCGCGCCATGCGTGGCGGCGATGGCGTAGGTGCCGATCTCGACCCGCTCCACCGCCTCCGCCGTCACCCCTTCCTCCCGCAGGATGGCGAGCACGGCATCGATGCCGGGATGGATGTGGCGGCAGCAGGCATAGGGCTTGATGTAGCAGTTGGCGACCGCGAGGGGGCTGTCCGGATGGTGGCCGCCAGCGCTCATCAGGTCGATCGCCGCGCCGTCGAAGGCGCCGGTGTCACCGCCCGCATAGGCGTGGAAGAAGCCTTCCTTCATCTCCAGCGCGCCGCGCGGGGCGGGCAGCCCGGCCTCGGTGAGCAGCGCCGCCATCAGCCCCTCGCGCGCCGCATGGCCGGGATGGGTGCGCTTGACGTCGCCGCCGCCGAGGAAGGTGAACAGGCCGGCGGCATAGGAGGCGGCGGTGCCGATGGCGTTCTCCACCGCCGCGGCGTCCATCCGCATGAGGGAGGCGCCGGCGACCGCCGCGCCGAAGACGCCGGCGGTGCCGGTGTTGTGGAAGCCGCGCCAGCGGGCGCGCGGATGGCTGGCGGCGGCGATGCGGCAGCAGGCCTCGTAGCCCGCGACAATGGCGGTCAGCAGTTCTTCACCGGTCGAGTGGCGCAGGAAGGCGAGGCTGACCGAGGCCGGCACCACCACCGCGCCGGGATGCACCGAGCCCGGCCGGTGGCCGTCATCCAGCTCCAGCCCATGCGCGCTGGTGCCGCCCAGCCAGGCGGCGCTGAGGGCGTCGTAGCACTCGCCGAAGCCCGGCACCGGCACCATGCCGGCACCCACGCCCGCTGCCCGCATGGCGTTGCGTCCGGATGTGGTGGCCTCCTGCCCGGCGCCGGCGATCATGGCGCCGAGCGTGTCGATGAGGTGGCGCCGCGCGGCCTGGCGCGCGGCCTCGTCGATCGCGGCGTAGCGCAGCCCGGCGGCGAAGCCGGCGAGGCGCGCCGTAGGGCCGGCGGTGCCGGGCCGGCTGGCTGTGGCGGGGGCGAGGGGGGTGTCGAGGTCCATGCGGGCGTCTCCCATCCGGCCCCGATGGGCCATTGTCATGTTGTACGTACAACACTATAAGAACCCAAAGCCCGCCGCAAGCGCCCCGCCGGGCGCCCCGACGGCCGGCGAGGGAGAGAAGCATGGAGCGGGATATGCCGCGGAGGGCGGGCGACGCCCCGCCGCTGGCCATCGAACGTCAGGGCCGTGTGGCGACGCTCACCTTCAGCCGCCCGCCCAACAACCACATCGACCGCGCGCTGGTCGTGCTCCTAGCCGAGGCGATGGCGGCCCTCGATGCCGATGACGGCGTGCGGGCCGTGGTGCTGGCGGGCGCCGGCCGGCATTTCTGCGCCGGCGCCGATTTCTCGGGCGGCGATTCCGGCGGCCTCGACACGCCGCGCGACGCGCCGGGCGAGACGCTCTACCGTCAGGCGGCGCGGCTGCTGCGCGGCCGCAAGCCGGTCGTCGCCGCCATCCAGGGCGCGGCCATCGGCGCCGGGCTTGGCCTCGCGGTGGTGGCGGATTTCCGCATCGGCTGCGCCGAGGCGCGCTTCGCCGCCAATTTCACCCGGCTCGGCTTCCACCCGGGCTTTGGCCTCTCGGCCACCCTGCCGCGGCTGATCGGCGCGCAGAAGGCGGCGCTGCTGTTCTACACCGGCCGCCGCATCGACGGCGCCGAGGCGCTGCGGATCGGGCTGCTGGACGAGCTGGTGCCGCAGGCCGAGGTGCTGGGCGCGGCGCAGGCGCTGGCCGAGGAGATCGGCCACTCGCAGCCGCAGGCGGTGCAGAGCGTGCGCGCCACGCTGCGCCGCGGCCTGCCCGACCTGTTCGACCAGGCCATCGAGCGCGAGTTCGAGCAGCAGGTGTGGCAGCGCCGGATGGAGGATTTCGCCGAGGGCCGCCGCGCCATGGCCGAGCGCCGCCTGCCGGATTTCCAGGGACGCTGAGGGAAACCCGATGATGGACCAGACTCTCGCGGCGGATGCCCCACCGCACGCCCCCGGCCAGACGCTGGCCGATGCCCTGTTCCGCCCGCGCAGCATCGCGCTGATCGGCGCCTCGGCGGACCCGGCGAAGAACACCTCGCGCGCCCAGCGCGTGCTGCAGAAGGCCGGCTACCGCGGCCGCATCCTGCCGGTGAACCCCGGCCGGCGCGAGATCTTCGGCGAGACGGCCTATCCGGACATCCGGGACGTGCCGGGGCCGGTGGACCATGCCTTCCTCATGGTGCCGCCGCCGGCGGTGGAGCAGGCCATCGCCGGCTGCGCGGAGCGCGGCGTGCGGGTGGCCACCATCTACAGCGCCGGCTTCGCCGAGATGGGGGAGGCCGGGCGGCAACGTCAGGAGCGGCTGGTGGCGCTGGCCCGCAAGGGCGGCGTGCGGCTGGTCGGGCCCAACTGCCTCGGCCTCGTCAATGTCACCGATGGCGTGCCCATCACCAACAACGCCGCCGTCGAGGCGGAGCCGCTGGAGCCGGGGCCGCTCGGCCTGATCTCGCAGAGCGGCAGCATGATGGGCGCCCTGCTCTCGCGCTGCCGCACGCGCGGCCTGTCCTTCTCCAAGCTCGTCTCTGTCGGCAATGAATGCGACCTTGGCGTGGGCGAGATCGCATCGCTGATGGTGGAGGACGCGGCGACCGAGGCGGTGCTGCTGTTCCTCGAGACGCTGCGGGACGCCGAGGCGCTGGCCCGCGCCGCGCGGCGCGCCCATGCGCTGGGCAAGCCGGTGATCGCCTACAAGCTCGGCCGCTCGGAGGTCGGGCGGCGCATCGCCGTCTCGCACACCGGCGCCATGGTGGGCGGCGACGAGCTGGCCGACACCTTCTTCCGCGAGAACGGCATCCTGCGCGTCGACACGCTGGAGGGGCTGGTGGAGCTGCCGCGCCTGGTGATGGGCCGGCGCCCGCCGAAGGGCCGCCGGGTGGCCGTGCTCACCGGCACGGGCGGCGGCGCCGCGATGGTGGTGGACCGGCTGGGCTCTCTCGGCATCGAGGTGGCGCCGCCGCCGGAGGCAATGCGGGCGCGGCTGGCGGGGCAGGGGATCGAGGTGTCGGACTCGCCGCTGATCGACCTGCCGATGGGCGGCGGCAAGGGGCAGTACACCACCGTGCTGAAGGAGATCGTGGCGGGCGAGCATTGCGACGCCGTGGTGGCGGTGCTCGGCTCCACCGCGCGGCTGCGCCCCACCCAGGTGGAGGAGAACATCCTCTCCGTCTATGACGGCAGCAAGCCGCTTGCCGTCTTCTGCGCGCCGCAGGCCGATGCGGCGCTGGCGATCTGCGACGCGGCCGGGGTCGCCGGCTTCCGCACGCCGGAGACCTGCGCCGATGCGCTGAACGCCTACCTCTCCTGGCGCGCGCCGCGCGGCCTGGAGGCGCCGGACCCGGCGGCGGCGGGCGCGCGGGCGCTGCTGCAGGGCTATGGCCCGCGCCGGCTGAACGAGGCGGAGGCCTGCGCCGTCTTCGCGGCGCTGGGCATCGAGGGCCCCGGCAGCCGGATCGTGGCGGATGCGGCGGAGGCCCGCGGCATCGAGGGGCCGGCCGCGGTGAAGATCGTCTCGCCCGACATCGCCCACAAGACCGATGCGGGGCTGGTGCGGCTCGGCCTGCGCGGGCCGGAGATCGCGGCGGCCGTGACGGAGATCCTGGCACGCGCCCGCGCGGCCTTTCCCGCTGCCAAGCTGGAGGGGGTGCTGGTGGCGCCGATGCAGCAGGGCCTCGCCGAGGTGATCCTGGGCTACCGGCACGACCCGGAGGTGGGGCCCGTGGTGGTGCTGGGCCTCGGCGGCGTCACCGCCGAGCTGTCGCGCCGCACCGCCGTGCGGCTGGCGCCCGTCTCGCTGGAGACGGCACAGGAGATGATCGCGGCCATCCCCGAGCTGCGCGCCATCGAGGGCTACCGCAACCTGCCGCGCGGCGACGTACCGGCCCTGGCGGCGGCGATCCGCGCCCTCTCGCTGCTGGCCGCGCTGCCGCGGGAGATGGTGGCCGAGGCGGAGATCAACCCGCTCATCGTGCGCTCTGAGGGCCAGGGCGCCGTCGCCGTCGATGGCCTGGTCGTGCCGGGCTGAGCGCGCCGCAGGGAAACGAGGAACGCCCATGGACATGATGATGAACGACGAGAGCCGCATGCTGCAGGATCTCGTCCAGCGCTTCGTCGAGCGCGAGCTGATGCCGCTGGAAGCCGCCGTGCTGAAGCGCGAGGCGGAGACCGGCAGCTACCGGCTGCTGCCGGAGGAGGAGGCGCCGCTGCTGGAGAAGTGCCGGGAGCTCGGTCTCTGGGGCCTCGACGTGCCGGAGGAGATGGGCGGCGTGAACCTCTCCGCGCTGGACCGGCTGATGGTGGAGGAGGAGGTCTCCCGCACCATCACGCCCTTCGAGTTCCCGCCGGACAGCCCGAACCTGCACATGCTCAAGGCCGTGGCGACGCCGGAGCAGCGCGAGAAGTACATGGTCCCCTATGCCGAGGGGCGCATGAAGTCCTGCATCGCCATCTCCGAGCCCGGGGCGGGCGGCGACCCGGCGGGCATGATCACCCGCGCGGTGAAGGACGGCTCGGACTGGGTGATCAACGGCCGCAAGATCTGGGTCAGCCGCGTGCCCTATTGCGACTTCATCATCCTGATGGCGCGCACCGGCGAGGGGAAGCGCGAGGAGGGCGTCACCGCCTTCATCGTGGAGAAGGACACGCCGGGCTTCATCATCGAGCGCGAGATCGCGATGATCGGCGGCAAGAAGACCTATGAGCTGGTCTTCGAGGATTGCCGTGTGCCGGAGAGCCAGGTGCTGGGCGAGCTCGGGCGCGGCTACGCGCCGATGCAGCTGCGGCTGAACATCCGCCGCCTGCAGGTGGGCGCGCGCTGCGTGGGCATCATCGGCCGCGCGCTGGAGATGATGATCGACCAGGCCAACAACCGCGCGACCTTCGGCGTGAAGCTGGCGGACCGCCAGGCCATCCAGTGGTGGATCGCCGATGCGGGAATCCGCGTGCACGCCCTGCGGCTGATGGTGCAGGCCGCTGCGAGGACACTGGATGCCGGCGGGGATGTGCGCCACGAGGCCTCCATGATCAAGGTCTTCGCCACGGAGACGGCGCAGGAGGTGCTGGACCAGGCCATGCAGTGCCACGGCGCCATGGGAATGACCCGTGAGCTGCCGTTGCAGCTTTTCTACCAGCAGGTCCGGCTGATGCGGATCTATGAAGGCCCGACGGAGGTGCATCGCATGGCGATCGCACGGCGCATGCTGAAGTCGCGCGGCAGTCGGTCCTGACCGCCAGCGCGCCGGTGCCGCCCTGGGAATGGCGCAGCAACGGCAGCACCGCGCCCCGGAGCCGCAGCAGGAGCGGCATCCCGTACGAGCGGCTCTGTCGCCGAGGGCTGGGCGGCCAGGAGGCTCGAGGGTACGCGGCTCGGCTATCTCGCCATGCGCTGCGGCTGTTCTTCGGCGGGCACAGGGCGCTGCATGACTGCGCGCGACGCTGGCGATCCTGAAGGCCGCTGCCCCACTTCCGGCGTGACGGAGCTGCGCGCCTGCTGAGGGCCGCCCGCCAGACCTCCTGGCGCATCTGGGCGGTGGAGGCACCTTTTGAGAGGCCAAGGACCGCCTCAAGGCGCGCGGCTGCCGCTGGAACGGGGACGCCACGGCAGGGCAGCCACGCGCTCGGTCCACCGGCGTACCGGAAACCCTGCAGCGGGCGGAACTGGGCTTCCTTTGGCGAGAGGCCTATGGCCGGAAGATGGAACTGTCCCGCCAGCGTCTCACTGACCAGGAGCGCTTCCCAGAGCGGGGATGGAGGATCGTCTGCCTGGGAGCGAGCCTGGCATTGAGGCAGCCTTGTACGGCTGGAGGTCTCGCAGGCGATGGTCCGCGCCGCGGCCTGCATTCCTTGGTACCCGGATGACGATCCACCCCAGGCCCCCTGATTCCCCAGGCTCCATGATTCGCAGCAGCCATGGTGTGCCTGGGCTGTCGGCGTTAAGGCTGCCAACCCACAAGAAGATTTCCGGAGACCGCAATATGGCACCAGCCGATGATTCCTGGCGGGAGGTCGTGACCACGGCCCGCTCCAGGGCCCGCGACCTGGCGCCGGAGCTGCGGTCCGTGGTGCTGACCCACTACCCGGATGCCGAGACGCTGGACCTGATGCGGCCCGGCGGCGAGGTGCCGCTGGCGGTGCTGCAGGAGGCCAACCGCGCCGTGGCCGCCGAGATGCTGCGGCAGGGCGTGGTGGTGCTGGTGCAGCAGGCCGACCGGGCCGCCGCCCGGCGCTGGCGGGATGCGTGGCAGGACGGCGCCGGTGGCCCTGCCGCCTGGCGCGACCGCAGCCGACTGCTGCACGGCACCGAGGCCCTGCGGCGGATCGGCGTGGAGGCTCCGGCTCCATCGCGCCCGGAGAAGGGTGCCGGCACCCCGGCCGACCGGCTGGTGCGGCTCTTCGCCAGCGAGGATGGCGCCGCCTTCGAGGCCTGCGCCGAAGCGCTGATTGCCCAGGGGCGCGACGGCGTGCTGGAGCAGGCGGTGCGCAAGGTGGCGCAGCGCCATGGCGAGGAGGCGGCCGAGGATCTCTCGCTGGAGCTTCTGGCGCTGGCCGAGGCGGCGCCGGTGGGCCCGTCCGGCTGGGCCGGGCTGGTGTCGCTGCCCGTGGCCCTCCCGCCCGACGCGCTGCTCGACCCGGCGGCGCTGGCGGAGAGCTTCCTGGCCTGCGGCGCGCTGCCGGAGGCGGTCTCCCTGCACCTGCTGCCGCACTGGTACGTGCCGGAGGCCATTGCCGCGCTGACCCCCGTCGAGGCCCGCCAGACGCTGCTGGCCCTGGTGGCGGGCGAGGCGCCGGCCGCGCTGCCGCCGGCCGCTCCCGAGGCGCTGGCGCAGGGTGGGTTCGGCGTGCTGCTGGGCCTGCAACTCGACTGGGATGTGCCGCTCTGGGAGGAGATCGCCGAGGCCGGGTTGCCCGAGTCCGCCGACGAGGACGCCCCGCCCACGCCAGAGGAGGCGGCCCTGGCGGAGGCGTTCGACCGCTGGCGCGGCATGGCCTTCCAGGCCTTCGGCGGCTGCGTGCCGCTGGCGCTGGTGCCGCTCTCCGAGACCGGGGCCGAGATCGCCGACTTCCTGGAGGAGGCCGGCGAGCAGAGCAGCGTATTGCGGGAAATCCAGGACTTCGTCGCGGTCGCTCGGCAGGAAGCGCTGGAGGAGGAGGTGGTCTGTCTGCCGCGTGCCGAGGAAGGGCAGTTGCATCTCACGCTCTACACCCGCTCGGGCCGGCTGCTGGACGAGATCACGCTGGAGGCGGAGCGCCTGCCGCTGCCGGCCACCGAGATGCCGGCGCTGCTGGAGGCGATCGTGCCGCTGGTCAGCCGTCCGCCGAGATCGGCCTGAGCCCCAGAAGGGGGCGGTGCGCCCTGTCTTCCAGCACTGGCCCGTGGCCGTGCAGAGGCGGAACTGTGGAGCAGGAGCAAGGGGCTGTCTCCCCCCACAGCCCTGCTTCCGCTGTCAATCAAGTCTTTGTTCTTGATTCGTTCTGCGATTCGCCTTTAGCGTCGCCTCATGGCTGACCTTGATCCTGACGCTGCGCGTCCGCTGCCCCTGCCCTCGGGCTTCTCCCCTGCCCTTGCCGATGAGGTGGCGGAGGCTTTGGCCTATGCGCTGCGCTACGACGAGCGCGGCCGGCCAAGGCCGTCGGGCGGGCCCCTGGTCGCCAGCCTCGCCGCCGAGCACCTGGTGCAGCACCTCGAGCGTGCCGGCTTCCTGATCCTCAAACGGCCGCCCGACCGGCTGCACAGCGCCGGCTGAGGGTGCCGTGGCTCCCTCCGAGGCCCGGCTCGAGGCGCTGCGGGACCAGCTGGCCCGGATGGAGCGCGGCGGCGGCGGCGCGGCCTTCCCGCCCCTGCCCCTGGCCCCTGCCATCGACCGGCACCTGCCCGGAGGCGGCCTGGCGCGCGGCGCGCTGCACGAGATCCAGATGGCCGACCGCAATGCCGGCTTCGCCTTCGCCGCGCTGATCCTCGGCCGCACCACGGGGCCGGTGCTGTGGATCGCCCCCGCCGCCGACACCCCCTGGGCGCCCGGGCTGCATTGCCTCGGCCTGCCGCCCGAACGGCTGCTGCTGGCCGGCTACCGGCAACCCGCCGATGGGCTGTGGCTGCTGGAGGAGGCGCTGCGCACGCCCGGGCTGGGCGGCGCCGTGCTGCGGCTCGATGTGCTGGACCTCACCGCCTCGCGCCGCCTGCAGCTGGCGGTGGAGGGCTCCCCCCGCATCGGCCTGCTGCTGCGCGCGGCGGCCGAGCACGGGCCGTCGAGCGCCACCAGCCGCTGGCGCGTGGCCTCCCACCCTGACCCTGCCCTGCGCCCCTGCTGGCAGCTGGCGCTGCTGCGCTGCCGCGGCGGCCAGCCCGCCGCCTGGCTGGTGTGCCACGAGGGCGGCGCGCTGCAGGTGGAGGCTCTGCCATGAGCCGCCGCTACCTTGCCCTGGCGCTGCCGGACCTCACCCTCGACCGCCTGCGCCGGCAGCACCCCGCCCTGGCCGGCCAGCCCTTCGCGGCCTGGGCCAGCCGCGGCCCGCGCCGCTGGCTCACCGCCGTCGCCGCGCCAGGGCTGCAGCCCGGCCAGGCCGTGGCGGACGCCCAGGCCATCCATCCGGGGCTGCTTCTGTTCGAGGCCAGCCCGGCGGCCGATGCCGCGCTGCTCACCCGCCTGGCGCTGTGGGCGATGCGCTTCACGCCGCTGGCCGCCGTGGACGGTACGGATGGGCTGATGCTCGACGTCACCGGCGTCGCCGGGCTGTTCGGCGGCGAGGCCGCGCTGCTGGCGGCGGTGGAACGGAGCTTCGCAGCGGGCGGCTATCGGGTGCGGGGCGCCATCGCCGGCGCGCCGGGCACCGCCGCCGCCCTGGCCCGCACCGCGGGGGCGCCGTGCCTGCTGCCCGGCGAGGCCGGCCCCGAGATCCTGGCCGCCCTGCCGCTGGCCGCGCTGCGCCTGCCCCCGGCGACGCTGCAGGGCCTGGCCCGGCTCGGCCTGCACAG
>NZ_JCACVY010000011.1:0-56095 GCF_058833935.1 Roseomonas sp. TS2
TAACGGCGAACCCTCAGTCAGCTATCAACAAAATCGGCCGGTTTGTGTGCTCGATAGGCTCTGCATGGGCCGGAACAAGGTGTGTGCTGTGGTAGCCACCCTGGCGGGGCGGTGCGATGGTTAACCCGCCTCCTGCGCCTTCCGCACCCCATCCAGCACCGCCTCGTGCGTCGCCAGGATCCGCCGCAACGTGGGTTTGCCTTTGTCGCTCGCTTCAGCGATGCCCTCGTGCATGTCCTCGATCCCCATCGTCATCTGCTCGGCCAAGCCCGAGAGTCTCTCCTGCAACTGCTCATCGTCGTCTTTGAGCTCGGCCGTCCAGATTGCCAAGACGCGGGAGAGTTCGGCGGCAGCGCGCTCGGGTGAAACACCCGCTTGCAACAGCTTGATGAGAGGAGCCAGGTCGGCAGCAGGGGAACGGGTCATGCGGGGGAAGATAGGGAGGCGGACTGTGGGCGGCTAGACCACGAGGGGTTGCCGGGTGGCAATCGCAGTGGGAGCAGCCATCACGGCCGTGGTGTCCTGCTGCACATGCGGCAAGACCATACCCTGATATCCTGACAGGCATTCTGTGGAACGGTTCGATCGAGGCCGGATGGACCCGCACGGATCACTGCTGGATCACAAAGATGATTAGGTGTTCTGGCCAATCGCGACTAGAATGGCAGTATGATCTCCCACAAAAGCGATGCTTTCGGCGAACGGCTGACAACAGCAGCCCGGGCGAAGGAGGCTATGCTGGAGCGCTTCCGGGCGCGTCCAGGACCAAACGATCCTGCGGTTGCCGCACAGGCGGCCGCACGCAAGGCCACCAGCGAAGCGCGCGACGCCAGGAATGCCGCTCGCAAGATCGCCTGTGATGCCGAGGCCGCGCGTCTCAAGTCTGAGGCGGCGGCAAAGGCTGAGGAGAAGCGGGCTTTGGCTGTTCAACAGGCTTTGGAAGCCGAGGCGGCGGCCAAGCACGCCGCTGAACTGCCGGCACAGCAGAAGGCGGCACGCGACGCGCGGTATGCAGCGCGGAAGGCTCGCCAACGTTGAGCGCCACACCATAAGCTTCAACAACAGAACAGCTTATGGTGTGAAGATCCGCGACTAGCGGCGCGCCTTGCCTTTCTGCAGCTCCCGCTCAACGGCACTCCGCTCTGTGGATCCAGCGCGACGCATGATTTCGCGGATAATGGCAGGTGATACCCGGTGCCGCTTCGCGAGGTACAGCACCTCGACCTCCTGATCAGCGTCAGCAACCGGACTGACGCTGTCGGTCTTCATGTTTTTGGATTGCACGGATTGTTCCTGTCGTGCTGCTTGCCCTGAAGCAAGGCCGGTCGGGATGATCGGCTATGACATGACGCGGATTCAGCATGATCGAGCCCGCATCAGAAAAAGCCTCGGATGGACAGGTCCATCCGAGGCTTCAGACCACCACAGCGGAGGCGCTGCGAAGGTTGTTCAGGGAGTGGCGCGGCGGCCACTCAACCTTCAGGCGTTGCGAAGATTGCCGGCCGAAACCTTGCCCTGCTGACCCTTCACCAACTCGAACTCCAGCCGGTCGCCTTCACGCGGCTCCTGCAGGCCGGAGCGCTGCACGTCGGAGATGTGCAGGAACACGTCCTTGGAGCCGTCTTCAGGCTGTATGAAGCCAAAGCCCTTGGTGCTGTTGAACCACTTTACGGTGCCGATCGGCATGAGAATATTCCCATCAAAACAGAAAACCACCGAGCACGATTGCGCGGCGGATCATCTTCGCTCTGAAACGGAAACAAGCTCAAAGCCCAAATGGTTGGACAGGAGGAGTAAACCGGAACAACGAAACTGACGCCACTTATCTAGAATGCCGTATGCTGTTTTACAAGATTGATTATGACGTGATCCCAAAAGGTTGAGCTTCTCTTTTTGCCCTGTTCTGATCTTTGCAGGTCGATCAAGGAGCAATACGGCCTCCCCACGGGCGCTGCCGCCCGCGACGCAGCAGGCCATCAGCCCAAGGCTTGGTTTGATGTGCCAGATCAAGCTTCTTCCATGCTACCTGCCATTGTCGGTCGAACGCCCTGAGGTGATATCTTGCATCAGCAGATGGCATGAGACCCCCAGGCACTGCTGGCAGCGGTGCCGCCGATAGGATTAGTTACCATGAGCGATGCGAAGTTTGAGGTCGGCCAGGCCGTAGCCTTTGGTCGAGGCACCGGGGACGCCCACATTCCAGCCGGTGATTTTACCATCACCCGGGTTATGCCGCAGGAGGGCGGCTTCCGGTCCTACAGGGTTCGCGGCAAGGACGGTGTGGAGCGCGTCATGCAAGAGAGCCAGCTGCGGCCCGCATCAGGTTCTGGTGCATCTCAGACGGGGCAGCGGCGGGCGGAGAAAACCGAGGTGTGGCCAACCTGAGCACCGTGAGTACGAGCAAGAAAAGCCCGCTGATCGGCTGGCTTTTCCATCGTCCTGCGCCAGGGATTTGCCCAGATCTCGTCTTCAATAGCCCGCAAGCCGTCTCCTTCAGCCGCGCCACCAATCGCTCAGCCGCCAAACTGGCCGTGAGCCACATGACGTACGACCTGGATGCGGCAATTCCTGATGAACAGCCGGCCAAGGCCGGCTTGGCGAAGGGCTTCGAGGTCAACCTCGACTACACGGCCGAGCCACCCTTCGCAGACATCGCCCAGGCCATTCAAGCCAACCTCGCTTTGATCGGCATCGGTCTGTGCATGAACCCGGGGGGGCAGCCGGCAAGTCGTCAGCCGGACACGCGCCCGGCAGCATGACCTCGCCCAGGTGCAGTGGGGCAGCGACTACTTCGACCCCAACACCAATGCCGAGGCCTTCCTGATCAACACCGACAACTCCGATGATGCCCGGAACAGAACTTCGGCCTGGCGCGCCAACTGGAGCATCCCGGAGATCAGCGCTCGTACCCTGGCTGCCCGCAAGGAGCCTGACGCCGCCAAGCGTGCCGCAATGTATGAGGCGCTACAGCGGGAAGGGCAGCAGACCAGTCCGTTCGTCATGCTGTTCCAGCTGATCGAGAACTCCGTCACCCACGCCGCAGTCACCTGCCTCGACACCGGGCCGATGTGTGGTCGGTACCGCTACGCCGGTATCACAAAGGTGTAGCGGCCAGAACCTCACCAGAACGTCGAGCATGTGGCACTGACGTGCTGTGCCTGGTCTGATGACAAGGATGTTGCCATCAGACCGTTCGCACAAGGTCGGGGGAAAAGGGTGCCAAGATGTCTGATGCCGCAGCCGCGCCGTCGCGCGGCGTGCCGTTGCTGACTGTTTTTGCCGAGCCCGATTTCCGTCGCCTCTGGATCGTCGGGCTGGTGATCTTCGGCGTCCGCTGGATCGAAACCATCGCAGTCGGTGTCTTTGTCTACCAGGAGCGCGGCTCGGCCCTGCTGGTCGCCACCATGATGCTGCTGCGGCTGGTGCCGATGGCGCTGCTCGGTGCCTTTCTCGGCGCCTGGGCGGAGCGGATGGAGCGGCGCACTGCGCTGCTGCTGATCGTGCTCGCCTCCTTCGCCACGTCCCTGGCGCTGGGGCTGCTGGCGATAGCGGAGGCGCTGCAGGTATGGCACCTCGCGGTGGCCAGCCTCATCAACGGCGTCAGCTGGGCGGCGGACAACCCGGTGCGCCGCATGATGCTCGGGCAGGTGGTCGGTGCCGAGCGGATGAGCATCGCCATGTCGGTGGATGTGGGCACCAACAATGCCAGCCGCATGCTGGGCCCAACGCTGGGCGGGGTGCTGCTGGCCACGACCGGCATCCAGGGCCCCTTTCTGCTCAGCGCGCTGTTCTATCTCGTGGCGATCGGCGCGACGCTGCGCCTGACCTACCGCAACGAGGCGCAGGCGCCCTCCGGCGAGGGCGTGCTGGGCCGGGTTGCCGCCGGCGTCAGGCTGGTGCTGGACGACCGCCGGCTGACCGCCATCATGATCATTACGCTGATCTACAACATCTTCGCCTGGCCGACGACAAGCATGGTGCCCGTGATCGGGCAGGACCGGCTGCTGCTCGGCGCGGAGGGCGTCGGCTTCCTGGCCAGCATGGACGGCGTCGGCGCCTTCTTCGGTGCGCTTCTTATTGCCTGGCTGGCGCGGCCGGACCGCTATGGCCGCCTTTATGTCGGCGGCGTCGCCTCCTATTGCGCGCTGATGGCGCTCTTCGCGCTGCTGCCGCATGTCCTGCCCTCCGGAGTGGCGCTGCTGCTGGCGGGGCTGGGCGGCTCGGGCTTCAGCATCATGCAGACCACGCTGGTGTTTCTCGCCACGCCGCCGGAGATGCGCAGCCGCGTGCTCGGCCTGCTTTCCGTCTGCATCGGCGTCGGGCCGGTCGGCTTCATCCATCTTGGCCTGCTGGCGGATGCGATCGGCGCGCACTACGCCGTGGCGCTTTCCGCCGCCGAGGGCCTGCTGGCACTCTGGCTGACGCGCCGCTGGTGGCGAAGCATTTCCTAGTGCTGGTTTGAGAATGCTGGTGTTGCGGCTGATGCCGGCAACCCGGAATGGACCGAGCAGGACCTTGCCGCCGCTCGACCTGCCGCAGAGGTGTTGCCTGCCGCATTCCTCGCCGAGCGGAAGGCGAGGGGCCTCCAGAAGGCGCCGGCCAAAGAGATGGCCTCCCCGCGGCCAGACCGTGATGTGCTTGATGCTCTCCGTGCGTCCGGACCCGGATGGCAGAGCCGCGCGAACGCGGCTCTGCGGAAAGCTTCGAACTGGCTTCGTGACGGACGGGGAGGGGCCTTCCCGACCCAATCCGCTCAATGCCCGCCGAACTGGTTCCCGGCCAGAGGCGTCCCGGTTTGCAGGCTCATGCGCACCAGATCGCTGGCAGGCATCTGCGCCAGACGGCTGGCCGTGCCCTACGCCGCGTGCGGGGCCTGCATCCCACCGGGAACCTCGCTTGCCGGCTGGGCAGCCATGGTGCCGACAGCCTTACCCGCTGCACCGCCGGTCATGCCCATCACCTGGGCGACCGAACAAAGGAAAGGCTGCCAAGATGCCTGACGCTGCAGCCGCCGTGCCTGCCTCCGGTGCGGCAAGGCACCAGATCGACCGCTGCGGCGTCGAGAGCAGCCAAAGGCTTGGCAGGAAACGATGGGCCATTGATGTGGCCCCGGTCCGGCCTGCATCGGCATGATCAAATCCGGGACGGTTCCGTTGGTGCGCGGCGATCACACGGCGTTCTGCTTGCACCAGGCGGCCACCTCGGCATGGGTCGCAAACCAGCAATCCCCCTTTGCTTTGGCGGCTGCAATGACCTTTTCCAGGACAGGCATGCGGCTGCGGTGGCCGATGTGGTGCGGGTGCATGGTGAGCAGATAGAGGCCGCCCTCGGCATAAGCCCCCTCCAGCTCCGCCAGGAAGACCTCGGCGACGGCCGAAGGCGGCGTGTAGGGGCGCAGCCCGCCGAAGCGGTTCATGTTGAAGTAGACGGCATCGTCACGGATCCACTCCGGCGGCAACTCCACGATGCCGGTGGGCTCGCCATTCGCTGTCAGCTCGTAGGGATCGTCATCGGCCATCAGCGAGCTGTCGTAGAGCAGGCCCATCTCGCGGATGATGTCGAGGGTGCGTGGCGAGAAGTCCCAGCTCGCCGTGCGCATGCCGACGGGCCGCTGGCCGGTGACGCGCTCCAGGGCATCGGCGGCACGGAAGGCGAGGTCGCGCTCGACCTCGTAGGGCAGAGCCGTGTTCCGCTCATGGATCCAGGAGTGGATGCCGATCTCGTGCCCATCCCCGGCCACGCCGCGCGCCTCCTCCGGGTGCAGCATGGCGGAGACGGCGGGATAGAAGAAGGTCGCCTTGACGTTCTCCCGCGCCAGCAGGCTGCGAATGCGCGGCATCGCGGCACGCGCGCCGTACTGGCCCTGGCTGATACGCATCGGGCTTTCATCCGCGTCGCGCAGCGGGATGGTTTCATGGTCGGCGTCGAAGGAGAGGGCGACGGCGCAGCGTGCGCCATTCGGCCAGGCACGCGGCCGCAGGTTGCGGCCGGCGCGCGCGCGCTCCACCACGCCGCGCCAGACATGCTCCGGCCAGTCCCAGGGTGCGCCGGCGGGATGGTGCTGCGGTTCGGTCATCGTCGTCGTTCCTCCGGGCTTCAGTGCTGCGCGGCGACCCGGGCCAGCGCGTCGGCGGCCTCCGGGCCGATGGCGCGCTCTCCGCGCTCGATCTCGCCGATCAGGCGGACCAGCGCATCGGCGATGGGGGTGGCGAGGCCATGGCGTCGCGCGGCGGCACGCACCGGCGCCAGCTGTGCCGCCACGTCGGTCTGCCGCTTGCGGATGGCGAGGTCACGCCAGATCCCGCTGCGCGGCTTGGCGGAGCCGCGGTTGAAGGTCTCCATCCGCTGCATGCAGGCGGCGATGGCCGCCTCGTCCCGCCGCAGGAAGGCGATCGGGTCGAAGCCATCGAAGCCCAGCGGGGTCACGCCCTCCGCCGCGGCCACGGCCAGGATCTCCTGCACCAGGCGGCGGATGAGAAGCTGACGCTCCGGCGCGGCGATGAAATCGGCGATGGTGTCGTTGGTCAGCGCCGAGGCCTTGAGGATGGCGCCATAGCCCGCCTTGCCCCAGAGATAGCCGAAGACGTTGCCGCTCAGCACCGCGTCCTCGTCGAACTCCCGCAGCAGGGCGTGCAGGGCCTCCAGCCGAGGAGTCCGCGCCCCGTCCAGCTCGCCCACCACCACGGCGCCACGCTTGGCATAGGCCAGGTGGCCGGGCGCCAGATAGTCGGCGTAGAAGTTCACGAAGGCGCCGATCGTGCGTTCCCGTCCGACGATCTCGGCGATGGTCAGCTCGTTGAGGCCGTTCTGGCAGGACACCACCGCCCCGTCCTCGGCGAGGTGCGGGGCGAGAGCCCGGGTTGCGGCTTCCGTGTGGTGGGCCTTGACGGCGAGAATGACCAGCCGGTGCCGGCCCCGCACATCCTGGGGCAGAACGGCGGGGCCGCCGGTCATGAAATCGGCGACTGGCCCCTCGATGTGCAGCCTTCCCTCGCGGATCGCGGCCACATGCTCCGGCACCACGTCCACGAAGAGCACTTCATGCCCGGCACGGCGCAGGAAGGCGCCGATCGTGCCGCCGATCGCCCCTGCGCCCCAGATCACCACGGGTTCCGCCATCGGTCATTTCCTCCACCACTCAGGCTCCCAGTCATCGGGGAGAGCGGAAGGCAGGTCAAGAACTTGACTGTTTGTCATACAATAATTCATCCTGTCCCGGATGGAACCCGTCAACGACAGCATGTCCTTCCAGGTGGCCGCACAGGTCGTCACCCTTCGCTCGGTGCTCAGTGACACCTTGCGCGCCGCCATTGTCTCCGGCCGCTTCGCGCCGGGGCAGAAGCTGGTGGAACGTGAGCTCTGCGCCCTGACAGGGGCGAGCCGCACCTCGGTCCGCGAGGCCCTGCGGCAGCTGGAGGCCGAAGGGCTGGTGACCTTGCGCCCGCATCGTGGCCCCTCTGTCGCGGCAGTGACGGCGGAGGATGCGCGCCACCTCTACGGTGTACGCGGCGTGCTGGTCGGCTACGCCGCCCGGCTCTGCGCGGAGGCCCGACCGGCGGCGGCGCTCGCCGCCATCGCCGCCGCGACGGTGGCCCTGGAGCAGGGCGCGGAAGCGCAGGACCATCGCGCCATCGTCCGCGCCGGCGATGCTTTCCACGCGGCCATCGGCGAGGGCAGCGGCAATCCGGTGCTGCAGCAGATGCTGGTCTCGGTGCACAACCGGCTGGTGCTACTGCGCAACCTGTCGATGGCGATGCCGCACCGGGTGCGGGAGGGGCTGGCGGCCTACGCCGCCATCCGGGACGCCATTGCCGGTGGTCGCGCAGCCGAGGCGGAAGCGCTCTGCGCCGCCCATAACGACGCCGGGGCGGAACTGGCGCTGCGGATCCTGGACCAGGCGGAAGCGAAGAACACCAAGCGGGAGAAACGGGCGGGATGACACTGGATTTCAGCGGCAAGGTTGTGGCGGTCACCGGGGCGGCGATGGGCTTCGGCCGCGCCATCGCCAGAAGCTTCGCCGAACGTGGCGCGGAGGTTCACGCAACCGACCTGGATACGGCGGGCCTCCAGCAGACCGCCGCAGGCACGACGATCCGAACGGCCCCGGCCGACCTGACCGACCGGGCCGCCGCGGCCAGCTGGATCGCGCAGGTGGAGCAGTCGGCGGGGCGTGCCATCGACGTTCTGGTCAACAACGCCGGCGGCATGATGGGCCAGCATCACCGCCCGGTGGAGGCGGTGCCGGACGAGGACTGGGATGCCATCATGGCCCTCAATCTCGGTGCCACCTTTGCCACCATCCGCGCCGCTGCCCCGGGCATGAAGCGGGCCGGCGGCGGGCGCATCGTGAACATCAGCTCCGGCGCCGCCTTCCGGCCCTCCCGCACCCGCATCCAGGCCTACTGCACCGCCAAGCACGCGGTCCTGGGATTGACGCGGCAGATGGCCATGGAACTCGGCCCCTACGGCATCACGGTGAACAGCGTGGCGCCCGGCCTGGTGCTGACCGACGCCGGCAAGCTGCACAGCTGGGAGACGCAGGGGGAAGAGCGGCGCGCCGCCGCCCTCTCCGGCATCGCGCTCGGCCGTCTCGGCGAGGCGCAGGACATCGCCGACGCGACGATGTTCTTCGCCTCGGACCTCGCGAAGTTCGTCACCGGGCAGCTCCTGCCCGTCAATGGCGGATCATTCTGACCACCGGCCTGACCACTGGCCGGCGGAACAGCCGGCGGATACGCCCGAAACGCTGCGAACCACGCAGGAGCGAAGAGACATGACCCAGATGAAAAGCGGCCACCCGATGCTTGCGGTACAGCGGCGCGGCCTGATGGCGCTGACAGGTGCCGCATTGATGGCGCCGGCCGTGCTGCGCGCGCAGACCGGCGGCAACTGGCCGAGCAGGCCGATCACCCTGATTGTTCCCTTCGGGCCCGGAGGCGGCACCGACATCACCGTGCGCCTGCTGGCGCCGAAGCTGAGCGAGTTGCTGGGGCAGAACGTCATCGTCGAGAACAAGCCGGGAGCGGGCAGCGTCCTCGGCACCGATTTCGTCGCCAAGGCACGGCCGGACGGCTACACCTTCGTGCTGGCCACGCTCTCCTCCACCGGCGTGGCGGCGGGGCTGTACCGGAACCTGCCCTACGACCCGGTGAAGGACCTGACGGCGATCGCGCCCACCAACTTCATTCCCATCTGCCACAGCGTCGTCACCAAGGGGCTTGTGGTGCGCGATACGGCGGATTGGATCGCGCAGCTGAAGGCCAATCCCAACAAATACTCCTATGGCAGTAGCGGCATCGGATCGACCGGGCACCTGGCCTCGGCCAATTTCCTGCAGCGCATTGGTGCCGAGGCTGTGCATGTGCCCTATCGTGGCGCCGGGCAGGTCTTTACCGCGTTGCTCTCCGGCGAGATCCAGTTCAACAGCGACATCCCCAGCCTGATGCTGCCCTACAACCGCGATGGCCAGATGAAGACGCTGTTCGTGGCGACGGACGAACGCTCCAGCATCATGCCGGATGTGCCGACTGCCGCGGAAGTTGGCCTGCCCGGCTACAAGGCCTACTCCTGGTACGGCATTTTCGGACCTGCCGGCCTGCCCAGGCCCATCGTCGAGCGCATGGCGGCGGCGGTGGATGCTGCGCTCGGGGATGCCACGATCGGGCGGCGACTGGAGGAGATGGGTACACCGATGATGCGTGGCTATACGCCAGAACGCTTCGCGCAATATGTGAAGGACGAGGTCGACCTCTGGGTGCCTATCGTTAAAGCTTCCGGGGCTTCGGTCAACTAATCCTGCCTGAGCGCCGCGGGGCTGAGGCCGGTCTCTCAACCTGCTGGATGCCACAGCAGGCAGTGACGATGCCAAGGCCCTCGGCCATAGCGCGAACTCGACAGCCGATGCTGTAGCCTCCGGCGGCAGATGAGACTTCGAACTGTCTGCTGCTGCGCGGTATCCGAGAACAGGAACGTGCTTCAGTTCATGACGCTCCGACGCTGACGAGCTTCGGGGGACTGGCTGGATGCGGCCGGTGACGTTCCTCGCGTGGGCTGTGAGCCTATAAGGGCGCAGCTCATGTGGTGAGCCAGGCGAGGCCAAAAGTTGTAGGCGAGATCGGCAATACCGGTCCTCACCCACGCCCTGGCCGATGATGCTCATGCACAGCCTGGCGTGGCTCCTGTTTCAACCGGGCACGGCGCATAGCCACGATCGCCCAGGCTCGTGCCGATGCCGAACAACCCGATGCATGTCTTGCCCCGTGCGCTCATGGCGTCGTCGGCTGGCTGTTGCCGCAATCTGGGGCTTGAGCATAGTCTGATCAGTCTGGTTCATATCCTGCGGCGGTGAAGTGGCTGGCACATTCCTGGGGCGGGAACTGCGGGAGCGCATCTCGGATCATGTCCCAGAGCGCGCCGATGGTGCGGGCGGCAGGAACCGCAGTGTCGCGCCCGCAGCCTGGATGGCTTCCCGGACCGCAGCGCCCCCTGTGGGCGGCCAAGTTGTCGAGGATGACGATGTCACCGGGGCGCAGGGTGGATGTCAGGATCTGCCGGGCATGGGCGGTGAACCATTCGCCTGTCATCGCGCCGTCCAGCACCATCGGCGCGGTCAGGCCAGGCAAGCGCAGCGGTGAAGGTGGTCGTCTTCCAGTAACCGTGAGGCACGGGTGCCCGGCAGCGGGCGCCACGTTTGGAGCGGCCATGGAGCCGCGCCATCTTGGCCGGGGCGCTGGTCTCATCAATGAAGACCAGCCGCCCGGGAATCCCTGTCCGACCCGGTCAGGTCAGATCATGCTCTGCCCTCAACGCCGCCGGCGGCGGCCTGCTGGGTGCTTCTTCCCTGCCTTGAACTGCGTCTTCATCGGGTATGCCGATGTTCAAAAGGCGCTGCTCCTCGCCGATAAAGGCAGAGAATTGGCGCATGATCGCTGCTGGGGAAGGTCCAGAGACACAAATCTGCCGAATCCAAAAAACAGAAAAGCCCCGGTCGGGGATCCGACCGGGGCTCGAGGCCCATCAAAGCGCAGGCGCTGCGATGGCTATAGGGGGAGCGGCAAGACTGCCGCTCCTGCCTTCAGGCCTGGCGAAGATTGCCGGCCGAGAGCTTGCCCTGCTGGCCACGCTGAACATCGTACTCGAGCTTGTCGCCCTCACGCACGTCCATGCCAGCGCGCTGCACGTCGGAGATGTGCAGGAAGACATCGTTCGAGCCGTCCTCGGGCTGAATGAAGCCGTAGCCCTTGGTGCTGTTGAACCACTTAACGGTGCCGATAGACATGAGGATATTTCCGATCAAAACGGAAAGCCGCCGAGCAGTATTGCGCGACGGATCATCTTCAATTTGAAACGGAAACAAGCTCATAACCCAAATCAATGGGCAGGACCAGCAAACCGGAACAACGAAACTGACAAATCCTATGTAGAGGATGGTCTTCCGTTTTACAAGTATTATTTTGCGTGCTGTGACAAGGATAAGCTTATCATTTTATCAGGCCTGATCCCTCCTGATTGGCGTCGCTGCGGCGGGCCGCGGCACAAGGCGGACTTCGCACCGTTCCTGGACGTCGAGGATGCGGCCCGATCCATGCTACTGAAGTGCCCATGGAGACCACACCCCCTATCCCCTGCGCCATCCTTGTCGGCATTCAGACCCCGGAGGTCGATGACATCGCGCACCAGGCCAGCCTTGAGGAGCTCGGACGTCTGGTGAAGACGCTGGGCTACAAGGTGGTCGGCACGGTGTCCCAGCGCCGCGAGGGCACCGGCGCCAGTGCCTTGCTGGGCAGCGGCAAGCTGGCGGAACTGGCGGCGCTGACCGGCGGCCCCGGTGTGGTCGCGTCGATGGCGGGCGCCCCAAAATCCAAGGCGTCGCGACGGTCCGAAAACGCAGCTGAAAATGCCGAGCCCGAGCTGGGAGCCAGCAACAAGCCGGAGTTCGTCATCGTCGACCATGAACTCTCGCCCAGCCAGATCCGCAACCTGGAGCGTGCCACCGGCGCCGAGGTGTTGGACCGCACCGGCGTCATCGTTGAGATCTTCCACCGCCATGCCAATACACGTGAGGCGAAGCTGCAGGTGGAGATGGCGCGCCTGAAATATGTCGCGCCCCGCCTGCGGGAATCCTCGGGGGGCGGCGAGCGGCGGCAGGGGCCGGGCGCGGGCGAGAGCACCCTTGATCTTGACCGCCGCAAGATCCGAGACCGGCTGGCGGAGCTGAAGGATCAGCTGGAAGCGGTGCAGCGTGACAGCGACCATCGCCGCTCCGCCCGGCGCGACCAGCTGCGCGTGGCGCTGGTCGGCTACACCAATGCGGGCAAGTCCTCGCTGATGCGGGCGCTGACCGGTAGCGAGGTGCTGGTGGAGGACAAGCTGTTCGCCACCCTGGACACCACCATCCGCATCCTGCAGCCGGAAACCCGGCCCCGCGTGCTCGTTTCCGACACGGTGGGCTTCATCAAGCAATTGCCGCATGACTTGGTCGCCTCGTTCCGCTCCACCCTGACGGAAGCTCTGGAGGCTTCGCTGCTGCTCTTCGTGGTCGATGCGTCGGACCCGACCTATGAGGCGCAGCTGGAGGTCACCCGCAGCGTGCTGCGTGAGATCGGCGCGGAGACCGTGCCGTCCCGGCTGGTGCTGAACAAGATGGATCGCGTGGACAATGTCAGGCGCGCCGCCCTGGCCGAGAAACATCCCGATGCGGTCCTGCTCTCTGCCCACAGGCCCGAGGATGTCAGTGCGCTGCGGGACATCATCATCGCCTTCTTTGAGGCGGCTATGGTGGAGGATGTGCTGGTGCTGCCCTATGCCACCCAGGGCCTGATCGGCGAGGTCTATGACAGCGTGCGGGTCTTGTCCGAAGAATATGACGAAGCCGGCCGGGTGCTGAAGGTGCGCGGTCTGCCTGGCGCGCTGGCACGGCTGCGGCGGAGCTTGGCCACGCCCTGAGCCTGGAAGCCTTTAGCCAAGTGAGCCTGCGTCACTGCAGATGGTGATCTTCCCCTGATTTGATGGGCAAGAATCAGGCGGCAGCGTTCTCCATCTGCTCGTGGGTTCTGTAGCCCAGGTTCTGATAGGCGCTGTAACTCAGGCTTCCGGCACAGCAATGCGCTGTTAGTTTGCCGATCCTGAAAGAGGGGAGCATTTCTGCTCCCCTTATCTGCGGCCAGTGATCAGTATCGGTTTCTAGGCGCAGTAAGCGCACCACCTGCTGCGCCAAGACCGCCACCAACAAGTGCGCCTGTGCCTGCGCTGCCGCCGGTTAGAGCTCCAACACCAGCGCCGGCACCCGCTCCCAGCAATCCGCCAGACACAGCACGTCCACCAGGGCTATCACCACACGCTGCCAGCCCGAACACCAATACGCCAACACCCGCAAGCTTGATGACGCTGCGCATTGTGCTGATCCTCCCTTGTTGTGTGTCAGCACAGCGATAACAGCGCCCCTTCAGCTAGGTTGCTGGGACAATGCCAAAAAATGACACCTCAGCCCCCTCCCTGGGCTTTAAGTGAACGCACGGACCAGTGAGCAGCGGCAAGATCACCAAATTGAATGCGGTTGGACACTCCGAAGAATTCATCAGTGCGCCCGATCGGAGGCAATCTCGGGCGCGGAGCCAAGTCAGGCGGCTGACGCTGTGGATGAGATTGGCCATGCCGGTCTTCACCCGCACCCGGGCGATGCCGATGGTGCGGACGAAGAGCGCCATGCGGTGCTTCTGCGCGGCGAAGACATGCTCGATGCCGGAGCGGATCCAGGCGCGCGACGCATTGGCTTTCGCCAGCCGCTCGGAGAGTGAACGCCGCAGGGGATGGCGGAACTGGATGCGTTCACGCAGCCGACGGCGTTCCAGGGTCTCCAGATTGCGCCTCGCCCGGTAGGCGGTGTCCGCCCAGACGTGGCTGGCGGCGTTCTCAGGATCAAGCACGCCAGCAAAGCTGTGACGGTCATGTTGAGCCGCATCGATCACCGTCCAGCAGCGGATCGGGCCATGCCGCCGGTCGATGCCGATATGGCTCTTGTACCCGAAAACAGGCGCCGCGATCTGGATGGTTTGGCGCGGCGCACCCTCGGGTCCTGGCGTGGTGGGGATTGTCAGGAATTTTGCGTGAGGCGGGGCGTAGTAGGGGAGAAGGAGACCTCCTATGGCCTGACGGAAAGAGCCTCGGACCCCGGATGCGCTCCTGGACCAGTTGCTGGCTGGTGCTGATGCCGGGACACCTTTGAGCAGGGCGGCCTGACCAGCCCCCATCAACTGGTCCGGGCAAGATTTTAGTGGAGCATGGTCAGAGGCGCCGGCGCTGAGCCATGCCATGCGGACCCTGGAGGGCAGGCTGGACATCCGCCTGCTGGACCGCACCACCCGCTCACTCTCGCCGACTTCTGCGGGTGAGCAACTCCTGCTGCGGCTGCGCCCGGCCCTGGCCTCCGTGGAGGACATGCTGGCCGAGCTGGACCAGGCGCGCGACCGGCCGATGGGTCGGGTCCGCATCAATGCGCATCGGCCAGCGGCCGTGCATGTGGTCCTGCCCCGCCTGGCGACGCTGGCGCAGCGCTACCCGGAGGTGACGGTGGAACTGGTCATCAACGACGGGCTCGTCGACATCGTGGCCGAGCGGTTCGATTGCGGCGTGCGGCACGCGGGCGGGCTATAGGGCGACATGATCTCGGTGCGGATCAGCGAGCCCATGGAACTCGTTTTCGCGGCGGCACCAGCCTATCTTGCCTCGCACGGTGTGCCTGCAACGCCGGATGACCTCGGCGCACATCGCTGCATCAGTTACCGCCACACTTCGTCGGGGGCGCTCCACCGCTGGGATTTCGTGCGCGACGGCGAGATGTTCGGGCGTGCGGTCCCCGAGACCTTCATTACCAACGATGTCGACCTGATGCGCGACGCCGCACTGTCCGGGCTTGGAATCGTATGTCTGCTGCGTCTCCAGGCTGCCCCGTATCTCGCCGCCGGGCCGCTGGCTCAGGTGCTACCGGGATGGGCAGCGGTATTGGCGGCCAACCACCTCTATTACCCAGGCCGCCGCCAGCCGAGCGTTGCATTCCGTGCCTTCCTGGAGGTCATGCAGGCCTGACCGCGAAGCCCCGAGATCTGGGCGGGTTCCAGCAGCCGTGGCAGAAACCGTCACCTCGGTCCGTCGAAGCGGAGTGCGCCATGTCCGCCTACCGGAAGGGCGGCGCATGCAGCCTGCGACCGGGATGGGCGCATAGCGACCAATCACGGCACGTGTCGGCCGGCAGCCCAACGGGCACTCTGCCCCAAACCTAGCCGAATCTTGCCTGATGAGGTCCTGCGCTGCCAATTTCCCTCTAGCAGGAATGTATTAATTATGAGAATAGGATCGAAATAATATCCACCGCAACTGGCGGCCTGCCCCCGATCCCAGCAGGCCGCCACCTTTTTCCGCCGGCTTATCGGGCATGTGTTGGTTCTGCCATGAAGCGGCGGG
The DNA here is from genome assembly GCF_058833935.1 of Roseomonas sp. TS2. Classification (NCBI taxonomy): domain Bacteria; kingdom Pseudomonadati; phylum Pseudomonadota; class Alphaproteobacteria; order Acetobacterales; family Roseomonadaceae; genus Roseomonas; species Roseomonas sp. TS2. The sequence goes on from NZ_JCACVY010000011.1 coordinate 15,460, forward strand.
CGGGCCTGCCAGTCAGTCCAGAAAGTGCGGATCGTGCCTGAGGCGCTGCGCGCGGCTGCGACGGATCACCGGCACCGGATGGCGGGCGAACACAGCGCGCAATTCAGCAGCGATCCTCTGCATCCACGCCGTGATCTCGGGTGGGATGCCGCTTGTTCCGCAGGACCAGCGCCTGACGGTGATCTGCTCCACCCCCAGGACACGAGCCACCTCTGCCGGCTTCCAGTGGAGATCGGCTAGGTACTGCCGGAACTCTGCAGGCATCAGACGAGATGTACAGCCGGCCGCGCGCTATAGCGTTGCGCAGCCACCAGAGGCGGTTTACCGATCATCCAAAAAATAAGATTAATATTTTAATAACGAACCGTTGAAGCCTGGCGACACAACTCTGGATTGCGCGTCACCAGCTCTGCCTTGAGTATTGTGACGGCGCCGAACCGGCGCAGCGATCCAGCGAATGCCAGGACGTCATGCTTCCATGCCGTATTCACTCTATGAAATACGCCCTTGTCCCAATGGCTTGATGGACGAAGCCTGGCACGGCAGCCCATTCCAGGGCCCCTGCTGGGTCATCACGACATCTCCCACGCGTGCCCGCTTCTGGGCCGCAGGCGCTTTCACGAAGTCTCTGGCTGAACCAGCCGGTGCGGCAACACCCTCGCCCTGGCTGCGGCCCTCCCTGGTCAGCGTCTACGAGCGAGAGCGATGCGCGGCAGCAGATCCCCGGCAGGAGGGTATTGTCCTGGTGCAGGATCGGACCGGCTCTGAAGTGCTGCACTCTTCGATGAGTGCCAGCTCTTGGGTCGTCCAAGCAGCCTCTTCTGCGCAAGCCGGTCGCGACAGGCAGGCCAGTTTGTGCCTGGTGATCTCGCAGACCCTGGCTTTGACAGGAGCAGCTCCTCCAGCGCGACGCCCGCACCCCTTCAAGGCATACAGTGACCGCCAGACCGGCCTTCGTATCACCCTGGCGGGCTGCGATCTGTTCGTCTGAAATCCACCCCGCCGGAGTGCTCCCCCTGCAATTACCCAGGCCTCCTGGCCTCTCTTCCTGCAGGCCAGTTCGCAATGACCATCAGGCTGGAGAGCGGCTGCCCTTCGCTGCCCCTTTGAATCTGGGAGGCGTTTAATGGGCGAACGACATTTCGCACCCACCGATGCGCCAGGGCGTTGAGGGCCTGCACACGGCGCTTCCAGGCCTCGCGCCAGGCGCGCTGGGCGCGCGGCGCTCTTCCTGTGCTGCCTGCACGGCCTCCGGCGGCGGCAGTACCGCCTCCAGCAGCTCCAGCACCACCACGCCACGCTGGACGTCGTAGCGGTGCTCCAGGTACCCGGCCGCGCGCAGCTGGTGGTCGGCGTGCTGGATTGCGCGACGCGTGCAGCCGAGCTGGGTGGCCGGCGAGGCAGTCAGGGTGACCAGGCGCCCGGCCTGGTCAGCCAGCGAGCGCACCAGCAGCAGCACCGGGAGCGCGCAGCCGCGCAGATGGGTTATCAGATATCAGCCAAATCGGCGCGGGCCACCAAACGGGCTGCGGCGGCCGTGAAATGGCGCCGCGCACTGCTGCGTGCGGCTTCCGCATCACCGGCGGCGATGGCGGCATGAACCGCAATGTGCTCGGCCAGGACCGCGCCGCCAAGCTCCACCGCCATGGCGTTCTTCACCACCACGGAGGACAGGTGCATGCTTATCTGCACCGACATCATCTCGAGGAACACCCGGACGTGCTCGTTCCCTGCCGCTGAGGCAATGGCAGCGTAGAAAGCATTCTCCGCCGCAACCCAGTCGGCGGCGCCGTCCCGACCACGCGCATCGGCGGCGACCAGGTTTGCGAGTTCCGCCTCCATCGCTTGCAGGTCGGCGGGGCGCCGGTGCAGCGCGGCGAGGGCAGCGGCATCGGCCTCCAGCCCGGTGCGCATCTCCAGCAGCTTCGCCAGTTCCTGCCGCTTGGCGAAGCAGGCCGGCGAGATACGGAAAACGCCGGCACGGGCCGGATCGGCGACAAAGGCGCCGCGTCCCTGCTGCTTCTCGACAAGCCCTTCCTGCTGCAGACGGGAGATCGCCTCGCGCACCACAGGGCGGCTGACGCCGAACTCGCTGGCGAGCTGCTGCTCGCCCGGCAGGCGATCCCCGGGCCCCAGGCGTCCGGCGCGGATCGCCTGTGTCAGTTCACCGGCCACGGCCTCCGGTAGGGTCGGGCCACGGCGGCGCAGAGACGGGAAGGAGGTTCGGGTCACGTAGTATCCCATGCGATGGAGGATCTGGCGGCCCGATGCCATCAAGGCGTCGCGCATCGCAAATCCACTTGTAAGACATCTTACGGTGTGCTGACGTCCACGCCAAGCACGACTGTTCCGGGCTTCAGGAGCAGAGCAGGGGAGGGTGACGGCAGGCATGTCCGACGACGCGCGCAGCATCGGCTTCATTGGACTGGGCGGCATGGGCGGCGGCCTGGTCCGCAACCTGCTGCGGAAAGGCCGCCAAGTCATGGTGGCCGACCGGCGCGAGGAAGCCGTGGCGCAACATGTGGCGCTCGGGGCGACTGCGGCCCCCTCGCTGGCCGCGATGGCCACCGCAGCCGACATCCTCGCCATCTGCGTCAACACTGCCGAGGATGTGGAGGCGCTGTCGCTCGGCCCTGACGGGCTGCTGGCGGCGATGCGCCCCGGCAGCATCCTGCTGGACCACACCACCACCAACCCGGAGGCGGTGCGGCGGATGAGCGAGGCGGCCGCCGGGCGCGGCATCGCCTATGCCGAGGCGCCGATGACCCGCACCCCTGTCCATGCCGAGCAGGGCTGCGTCAACGTGCTGTTCGGCGGCGAGGCGGCGCTGCTGGACTCGCTGCGGCCGGTCTTCGCGCTTTACGCCGAGAACGTGTTCCATATCGGCCCCGTCGGCCACGCCATCCGTCTGAAGCTGATCCACAACTACGTGGCCTTCGCCAATGTCGCCGCCTGGTGCGAGGGCTTTGCGCTGGCCGCCAAGGATGGATTGGATCTGGGGCGCGCGGTCGAGATCATCTCCGCCGCCGGCGGCCGCAGCGGCATGCTCGACCTCTACGGCCGCAAGACCCTGTCGCGCGACTTCGACCCCGGCATCAGCATCGCACTGGCCCGGAAGGACGTGAAGTACTACGCGCGCTGGCTGGAGAGCGCCGGCCTCCCGGGCTTCATGGCGGACAGCATCCATCAGACCTACGCGATGGCCGAGGCGCTGGGCTTCTCCGAGGAAAACTGCGCGGCCGTCATCAAGGCTTACGAACATTTCACCGGCATCGAGGCGACGCTGCCGGATGGCGCGAAAGCCGGCTGAGACCGGCCGCATCGAAGGGGAGTCCAAGGCAATGAACACCAACCGTCGCGCGCTGCTGCTGGGCAGCGCGGTGCTGGCCGCACCGGCCCTGCTTGGCCGCTCGGCCGCCGCCACCACCACGCTGAAGCTGGCGCACCTCGCCGCCGACAGCCATCCCGGCCACAAGGCGGCGCTGCAGATGAAGGAGGCGGTCGAGCGCCGCTCCGACGGCGCCCTGAAGATCGACATCTTCCCGTCGAACCAGCTTGGCGCGCCGCCCGAGCAGCTCGAGCAGACCAAGCTGGGCGTCATCGACATGAACCTGCCCACGCAGGGGGCGCTCGACAAGTACGAGAAGGCCTTCGCAACCGTGATGGCGCCCTTCATCTTCCGTGATCCGGCGCACGCCTTTGCCGTGCTGGATGGCGCTTTCGCGGAGTGGAGCGCGCCACTGCTGGAGAAGCAGGGCCTGGTGCAGCTCGCCACCTGGGACTATGGCTTCCGCAACATCACCAACTCGCGCCGGCCGATCCTGACGCCGGACGACGTCAAGGGACTGCGCATCCGCACGCCGCCCGAGGTGCAACTGGTCGCCTGCATCGAGGCGCTGGGCGGCCGCGCCACGCAGATCGCTTTCACCGAGCTTCCCAGCGCGCTGAACCAGGGCGTGGTGGACGGGCAGGAGAACCCGGTCGGCGTCATCTGGCACATGAAGCTGCACGAGACGCAGCCGCATCTGGCGCTGACGCGGCACTGCTACAACAGCCTGGTGCATGTGATGAACCGCGGCCGCTGGCAGAAGCTCGACAAGAAGCAACAGGAGCTTCTGCGCGAGGAAAGCACCAACGCCGCGGCGCTGATGCGCCGCCTGGTGGCGGAGCAGGAGACGGAGGAGCTGCGCAAGCTGGAGGCGGCCGGCGTCAGGATCACCCGGCCCGAGCTGGAGCCGTTCCGCGCCGCGATGGGCCCGGCCTATGACCGCGTCGCCGCCTATGCGGGCCGCGCCAACATGGACCGGATGCTGAAGATCGTGCAGAGCGCCAGGGCCTGAGGCAGGGGCGCCGCCATGACCGCCTTCCTCATCCTCGGTGCCGTGGTGGCGCTGATCGCGCTGGGCCTGCCTGTGGCGGTCGCCATCGGCGGCACCGGCATCGTCCTCTACCTGTTGGCCGATCAGGCCATGGTGCTGCCGATGCTGCCGCAGCGCATGTACGCGGCCGGCACCAGCTTCACCCTGCTCGCCATCCCCTTCTTCGTCATGGCGGGCACCATCATGAACACCGCCGGCATCACCGACCGGCTGTTCCGGCTGGCCAGCGTGATGGTCGGGCGGATGCGGGGCGGGCTTGGCCAGGTGAACGTGCTGGCCAGCCTGCTCTTCTCCGGCATGTCCGGCGCCGCGGTGGCCGATTCCGCAGGCCTCGGCCAGGTCGAGATCCGTGCCATGCAGAAGAGCGGCTACGGCCTCGGCTTCTCGGCCGCCGTCACCGCCGCCTCCTCCACCATCGGGCCCATCTTCCCGCCCAGCGTGCCCTTCGTCATCTATGGCGGCATCACCGGGGTCTCGGTGGTGCAGTTGTTCCTGGCGGGCGTCGTGCCGGGTCTGCTGATGACGGCGGTGATGATGGTCGCCGTCGCCGTCACCGCGCGGCTGCGCAACTACCCGCATGAGGCACGGCCGACCCTGCGGGAGGCAACCGTCGCGGTGCTGGGCGGCGTGCTGCCGCTCGGTGCTCCGGCGCTGCTGATCGGCGGCCTGCTCGGCGGCCTGTTCACGCCGACCGAGGCCGGCGTGGTCGCCTGCGCCTATGCATTGTTCCTCGGCATGGTGGTGTACCGGGAGATCACCTGGCGCCACCTCCCGGGCATCCTGTGGTCCACCGCGCGCTCCACGGCCGTCATCATGTTCGTCATCGCGGCCTCCGGCTTCTTCGGCTGGATGCTGACGCACCAGCGGGTGCCGGACGCGCTGGTCTCCGGCCTGCTCTCCGTGGCCGATGGCCCCATGGCGGCCACCATGCTGATGCTGGCAGTGCTGCTCGTGCTCGGCATGTTCATCGAGGGCGTGGCCATCATCGTCATCACCACGCCCTTGTTCATGCCGGTGGTGCAGCATTTCGGCATCGACCCGCTGCAGTTCGGCGTCATGCTGGTACTGACGACGGCGATCGGCCTGCTGACGCCACCTGTCGGCATGGTGCTGTTCGCCATCTGCACCGTCTGCCGTGTCCGCATGGGGGAGCTGGTGGCGGAGCTCTGGCCTTACCTGCTGGGAATCCTTGTCGTGACCCTGCTGGTCGCTTTCATCCCCGCGGTCTCTACCCTGCTGCCGCATTACTGGGCCCGCTGACATGGAACAGCTCAAGACGATCGACCGCGGCATCGGCTTCGCGCTGCGCTTCCTGGCTGCGGGGGCGCTGGCGCTGCTCATGCTGCTCGTCGCGGCGAACATCCTTGGCCGCGCCGCCGGCATGGCCGAGATCGCCTGGGTGGGGGAGGGGGTGGAGTTCCTCTTCGCCTGGATGGTCTTCCTGGGCGCCGCCGAGCTGTGGCGGGAGGGGGGGCACTTCGCCGTCGACGTGCTGCTGCAGGCATTGCCGCAAGGCCTCGCTCGCCGGGTGCTGCGCCTGCTCGTCACGCTGTGCTGCCTGGCCTTCGCGCTGATCCTGGGCTGGTACGGCCTGAACCTGGCGCTGGATGCCAGTGCCACCTCGCCGATTCTCGAGCTGCCGGTCGCTGCCTGGTACGCTGCCATCCCTGTCAGCGCCGCGCTGATGACGCTGGCCTCCCTGCGCGATCTCGTCCTGCTGGTCATCGAGCCTGCGGCCGAGGGGCACCCTGCCGACGTTCCTGTTCAGGAGACGGCTTCGAAATGCTGATCGACCATCGGACCTGCATCTGCCGCCCTGGCGCCACCCGCAGGCATCTTGCCTTCCACGGAAAGCGGGGCTGAAGGGTGGCAGCGCCGCTGCCCCGGAGAGCCGCTGGCATACGACCGGGACCAGCCCGGGACCAGCAATGTGAAGAGCTGCGCCCACATCCGGGCTTATGAGGACGCCGCCGACCGGGCAACGGAACGCCGATCATCCGGCGCCGGCTGGTCCACCCACCGCCGGGCGCTCCAGCCCCTGGCCCGGAGCGACAGCCCTTCTTCGGCATAGAGCCGATGGCCTTCTTCGGCACAGAGCCGGTGGCCGCCCTTCCGGTCCTCCGGCCAGCCTTCCCGCCGGAGCGGCACGGGCAGGCGCCGCTAGCCGGACCAGGGCCGCGGCCGGCCGCTGAGCCCGGGAGAGTAGCGTCCCGAGTGGAGCGGTTTCGGGGGCCAGGACCACATTCGTCACCCCCAAAGCCGTGGGAGCCGCCACGCTCGGCAGCGCCTATCAATCTTTGACATTCCGCCTGAATTATCATTCCTTGCCGCATGCCTCGCCAGATCTGCAAGAACGTCTCCATCACTCCGGCCATGGACCGCTTCATCCTGGAGCGGGTCTCCTCCGGCCGTTACCAGAACGCCAGCGAGGTCGTTCGGGCAGCGCTCCGGGTCCTGGAACGGGAGGAGGCCATCGAGCAGGAGCGGCTCCTGAGGCTTGCAGCCTGCCCGGCCGAGATGGAGCGCTAGAGAGCCGTGCCGGAAGAGATGTGTCTCGCCGGCGGCGGGGAAGCTGGGGCACGGCTGCGCGCGGTCGACTGGGCCAGCAACCCGCTCGGCCCCATCGAGGGCTGGCCACTCTCGCTGCGGACGGCTGTCCGCATCATCCTCAGTTCCGATTTCCCCATGATGATCCATTGGGGCCCGGAGCTGGTCACCTTCTACAATGATGCCTACGCGCCCAGCCTGGGCCGGAAGCACCCAGGGAACCTCGGCCGGCCTGCCTACGAATGGTGGTCGGAGATGTGGGACCAGCTCACGCCCATTTTCAACCGCGTGCTGTCCGGCGAGTCCTTCTTCGTCGAGAACGCCAGATACACGCCCGACCGTGACGGGGCGCCGAAGGACGCCTACTTCACGCACTGCCACAGCCCGCTGTGGGACGACCATGGCAAGATCACGGGCATCTTCCTGGTGGTGACCGAGACGACGCGCCAGGTGGTGGCGGAGCGCGACCTGCTCCAGGCCAACGCCGCACTCGCGCAGCAGAACGAGGCGCTGCAGGCCAGCAAGGCGCGGCTGGCCGCCGTGGTGAGCGCCTCCTCGGAAGTGCTGTACTCCATGAGTGCCGACTGGGCCGAGATGCACCAGCTCACCGGCAACGGTTTCCTGGTCGACACCGGCTCGGCCAACCCGCATTGGCTGGCCGACTACATCCCGGAAGACGAGCAGGCGCGTGTCACCGCGGCGATCCAGGAGGCGATCCGGAACCAGACGGTGTTCTCGCTCGAGCACCGGGTCCGGCTCGCGGCGGGCGGCGTCGGCTGGACACAGTCGAAGGCCGTGCCCCTGTTTGGCTCGGCGGGCGAGATCACGGAGTGGTTCGGCACCGCCAACGACGTCACCGCGCGCCGCGTGGCGGAGGAGGCACTTCGCCGCCTGAACGAGAGCCTTGAGCAGCAGGTCGCCGAGCGCACCGCCGACCGCAACCGGCTCTGGACCTTGTCGAAGGACATCATGCTGGTGGCCGGGTTCGACGGCACCATCCAGGCCACGAACCCGGCCTGGGCCGCGACGCTGGGCTGGACGCAGGACGATCTGGTCGGGCGCAATCTGCTCGACCTCATCCATCCGGAGGATCATGAGCGGACGGCCGAGTGCACCTCCGCCATCGCGGGAGGACAGGCCTTCCGGCGCTTCGAGAACCGCTACCGGCACACGGACGGCACCTACCGCTGGATCGCCTGGACGGGCGGGCCGGGCGATGGCCTGATCATCGCCGCGGGACGCGACATCACCGAGGAGAAGGCAACCGCCGACGCGCTGCGCAAGGCGGAGGAGCAGTTGCGCCAGGCGCAGAAGATGGAGGCGGTGGGGCAACTCACGGGTGGCCTCGCGCACGATTTCAACAATCTGCTGACCGGGATCATCGGCAGCCTGGAGCTTCTGCAGGCCCGGGTAGCGGAGGGCCGGATCGGCGCCCTGGACCGCTACATCGGCGCCGCCCGCGGTGCCGCCGACCGCGCGGCGGCGGTGACGCACCGGCTGCTGGCCTTCTCGCGGCGGCAGACGCTGGACCCGAAGCCCACGGACATGAACTGGCTGGTCGGGGATATGGGGGACCTGATCCGGCGCACCGTTGGCCCGGCCATCACGGTCGATATCGTGGGCGAGCCGGGGCTTCCGCCCGTCCTGATCGACCCGAACCAGCTCGAGAACGCTCTGCTGAACCTCTGCATCAACGCCCGCGACGCCATGCCGGACGGCGGCAGGCTCGTGATCGAGACCGGCCGCCAGGGGCTGGACGCGCGCGCGGCGGACGACCTCGGCGTCCCGGCGGGCGATTTCCTGACGCTCTGCGTCACCGACAACGGCACCGGCATGGCGCCCGACGTGATCGCCCGCGCCTTCGACCCCTTCTTCACCACCAAGCCTCTCGGTGAGGGCACCGGCCTGGGCCTGAGCATGATCTATGGCTTCGCGCGCCAGTCCGGCGGCCAAGTGCACATCGCCTCCGAGCCGGGGCAGGGTACCAGGGTGTGCCTCTACCTGCCCCCACATGCCGGCAGGCCGGTCACCGGGGAGTCCCCCGTCGAGCTGGCCGAGGCACCGCGGGCGCAGCAGGGCGAGACGGTGCTGGTGGTGGACGACGAGCCCACTGTGCGCATGCTGGTCACCGAGGTGCTGGGGGAGCTGGGCTACACGGCCATCGAGGCGGCCGATGGCGCCGAAGGGCTGAACATGCTGCGCTCGAACGCGCATATCGACCTGCTGGTGACGGATGTGGGCCTGCCTGGCGGCATGAACGGGCGGCAGATGGCCGAGGCGGGGCGCGTGCTACGTCCCGGCCTCAAGGTGCTGTTCATCACCGGCTACGCGGACAGCGCGGTGCTCAGCCATGGCCATCTGTCCGAGGGGATGCGGGTCATGGTCAAGCCATTCTCGATGGAAGGGCTCGCCACCCGCGTCAGGGCCATGATCGCAGAAGCCTGACCACTGACGGCCCACCCCCTGCCGGAAGGGAAACGGAGCATCATGGCGGTGATGCTCCTGAGCGCGGCCCGGCACGCTGACGAGAGGATGACCGGGTTCCGCAGCCCTGCAGGCCGTGCTCACGCCAGGCCGTGGACAACAAGCCCGGCAGCCATGGCCAGCATCGTCAGCCCGATCATTCCATCCAGCACGCGCCATGCCGCGGGGCGCGAGAAGAGCGGCGCCAGCAGGCGTGCGCCATAGCCCAGGGCGGCGAACCAGAACGCGCTCGCCATGCCTGCTCCGGCCAGGAAGGCAGGCTGCCCGCCCGGCGGCTGCGCAGCGCCGATCCCGCCGACCAGCAGGACGGTGTCGAGATAGACATGGGGGTTGAGAAGGGTGAACCCTGCCGTGCGGGCCAGTGCCGCCCGCAGGGTGAGGGCCGCGGCCGGCTGGTCCGCCAACAGGCCCCCGGCCGGGCGCAAGGCACGGCGGAGCGCCCCGGCCCCGTACCAGGTCAGGAACAAGGCCCCGCCCAGGGTGAGAACCGTGACGAGGCCTGGCAGGCGCTCCAGCGCTGCGCCAAGCCCGGCGACGCCGGCACCCATCAGGATGACGTCCGCCAGGGCGCAGAAGAGGACGACCGGCCCGACATGCTCGCGCCGCAGGCCCTGGCGGAGCACGAAGGCATTCTGCGCGCCGATGGCGACGATGAAGGCCGCGGAAAGGGCAAAGCCGGTCAGGAAGGGGGTGGCGGTGATCATGGGCGCTTTCCTGCCGTCACGCCTTCCTGTAGGCCAGATCATCTTCCTAACCTCGATGAAGCGGAGCTAAACCTGCTCGACTATCCGTCCCTGGCTGCCTTGGCCGCCGTGGTGCGCGAAGGCGGCTTCGAGCGCGCCGCCGCCGTCCTGGGCGTCACGCCCTCGGCGGTGTCGCAGCGCGTCCGCGGCCTGGAGGAGCGTCTCGGCGCGGTGCTCGTCATGCGCGGTCAACCGCCGGTGCCGACCGAGGCCGGGGCGAAGCTCTGCGCGCATGCCGAGCGGGTCCGGCTGCTGGAAGGCGAACTGGCCGCGCAGCTCCCCGGCATCGCCGGCAGGGGCGAGCGGAGTGAAAGCCGGGTCACGCTGCGCATCGCCGTGAATGCCGACAGCCTCGGAAGCTGGTTCCTGCCGGCCGCGGCGCGCTTCGCGGAACGGACCGGAGCGCTGCTCGACCTCGTGCTGGACGACGAGGAGCACACGGCCGGCCGCCTGCGCTCGGGCGAGGTGCTGGCGGCGGTGACGACCGATCCCGCCCCCGTGCAGGGCTGCCGCACCGTCGCGCTCGGCGCCTTGCGCTATGCGGCGACGGCCAGCCCGGAGTTCGTCCGCCGCCACTTCCCGCGCGGCGTGGACGCCGAGGCGATCACGCGGGCACCGATGCTGCGCTTCGACCGGCGGGATGGCCTGCAGGCACGCTGGGCAGGCGAGGTCCTCGGCGCCGCCGCGCTGGATGCGCCGGTGCATTGGGTGCCGTCCACGCAGGGCTTCGTGGATGGCGCGCTCGCCGGGCTGGGCTGGGGCATGAACCCGCTGCCTCTCGTCGCGGACCATCTGGGCTCCGGCCGGCTGGTCGAGCTGGTGCCGGAACGCCGGCTCGGCGTCGCGCTGCACTGGCAGGCGGCCCGGATCGGCGCACGGCTCCTCGACATGCTGTCCGGAGAGGTCATGGCCGCGGCGAGGGCGAATCTCCGCGAAGGACAGGCAGGCGCAGGCTGAGGCCGGGAAAGGACGCCGGCTTTGCGGGGACCCGCCCGTGGCAGGCGATGGCAGGCATGAGAGGCCCTTGGCACACACCGGCACTTCCGGCGCCAGGACCTGGCCGCGGGGACGTCCTTCAGGCGCCTTGCGGGCGGAAGGCCTTGCAGATGGCAGGGTCGGTCTCCAGCCGGGGGCCACCGATCAGGTCGATGCAGTAGGGGATGGCGGGAAAGACCGCCTCCAGGCATTCGGCGATGGCCGAAGGCTTGCCCGGGAGGTTCACGATCAGGCTGCGCCCCCGCGTGCCGGCGGCCTGGCGCGACAGGATGGCGGTCGGCACGGCTCGCAGCGAGACGGCGCGCATCAGCTCCCCGAAGCCGGGCAGGAGGCGGTCACAGACCGCCTCCGTCGCCTCGGGCGTGACATCGCGCGGCGCCGGTCCCGTGCCGCCGGTGGTGATGATCAGGGGGCATCGCTCCTGATCGGCCAGCGCCGTCAGCGCCGACATGATCTGCGGCTGCTCGTCCGGCACCAGCCGCGCGGCGGCGCGCCAGGGCGTGGCCAGGATGCGCGCCAGAACCGCGTGGATGGCGGGGCCGCCCGCATCCGCGTACACGCCCTGGCTGGCGCGGTCGGAGACGGTGACGATGCCGATCGGGACGGAGGCCGGCATGGCGGATCAGGCCGAGAAGCGCGGGAACAGCACGTTGTTCTCCAGATGGACGTGCTCCATCAGGTCGTCGGCGAATTTGCGCGTGCCGGCGTAGAGGGCGCGCCAGGTGTTGCAGGCGTCCTCCGGCGGAACCCCGCCCTGCGTCAGCCCCTCCAGCGCCTGCAGATGCCCGCCATGGTCGTCGTGCTCGGCGCGCATGACGCTGATCGGCTGGCCGATCATCGGGTGGCCGCCCTGGCGCATCAGCGGGAAGAGGATCCGCTCCTCCTTCTGCATGTGGTCTTCGAGCTCGGCGGCCATCCGCTCCAGCAGATCGGCCAGGCCGCGCGGCGCGAGGGGATGTTCGCCATGCACCGCCTCGACGCGGCGTGCGAGGCGGACCAGCTCCGGCAATTCGCGCCGGTGCGTCGCGTGCTAGCGCTGCTCGATCAGGGTGATCAGCGGGCCCGTCTCCTGCGGCACCGTGGCGGCGGCGGCATCGGGGAGGAGGGCGGCAAGCTCGCCCTCCACCGTGGCGAGGTCGACGCCACGCCGTGCCGCCGCCTCGGCGAGCGGAGCCTGCCCGCCACAGCAGAAATCCAGCTTGTGGCGGCGGAACACGGCCGTCGCGCCCGGCAGGGCGGCGGCGATCTCGGCGACGCTGCGCGGGCCGAAGACGGAAGCAGTGGAAGCGCTCATCGGGCGGCTCTCCTGGAGGCCCCGGAAGGGGCCGGTTCTGGCTGATGCGGCGCCGGCGGCTGCAATGTCCCGCCGGCGCGATGTTCCCTTGGTGGGGGAGGCGTGGCGCCATCCTCCCGCGCGGGCGTGCCTACTCCGCCGGGGAAGGCGCAGGCACGGGCGCCTTGCGGCCGCCGCGCTCCACGTCGTGCAGCAGGCCGCCGCGCCGGGTGTAGAACCACCAGGTCATGGCGATGCAGCTGACGTAGAAGCCGAGGAAGCCGTAGAGGGCCAGCTCCGCCCCGCCGGTGGCCGCGATGGAACTGCCGAACGACTTCGGGATGAAGAAGGCGCCATAGGCGGCCACGGCCGAGGTGAAGCCGATGATCGCCGCCGATTCCTTGTCCGCCTGCTTCACCAGCTCCGCCGCCGGGCGGCCCGGGTTCAGGCGCGCGACCTCCTTGCGCATGATCGCCGGGATCATCTGGAAGGTGGAGGCGTTGCCGACGCCGCTGGCGGCGAACAGGAAGAGGAAGCTGCCGAAGAAGGCCGGGAAGGCCGAGGCGCTGCCCTTCATGCCGATGGCGTAGAGGATGCCGAGCGTGCCGAGGCTCATCGCCACGAACACCCACAGGCTGATGCGCCCGCCGCCCACGCGGTCCGTCAGCCGCCCCGCCGCCGCGCGCGCCAGGGCGCCGACCAGCGGGCCAAGGAAGGCATAGGAGAGCGCATTGACCTCGGGGAAGAGGATCTTCGTCAGCAGCGGGAAGGCCGCCGAGAAGCCGATGAAGGAGCCGAAGGTGCCGGTGTAGAGCCAGCACATGATCCAGTTGTGCGAGCGGCGGAAGATGACCGACTGGTCGGCGAAGGAGGCCTTCATCGTGGCGATGTCGTCCATGCCGAACCAGGCGGCGATGGCGCTGGCCACGATGAAGGGGACGAAGACGAAGCCCGCATTCTGCAGCCACAGCGAGGCCTGCGCGCCGCCCGCGGGAGCGGCCTGCGGCGCGCCGCCCAGCCAGCCGAAGACGCCCGTGGTGATGACCAGCGGCACCACGAACTGCACCACGCTGACGCCGAGATTGCCGAGCCCGGCATTGATGGCCAGCGCATTGCCCTTCTCCGCCTTGGGGAAGAAGAAGGAGATGTTGGCCATGGAGGAGGCGAAGTTGCCGCCGCCCAGGCCGCAGAGCAGCGCCAGGGCCAGGAAGATCCAGTAGGGGGTGGAGGGCTCCTGCACCGCGAAGCCCATGCCGAGCGCCGGCAGGGCCAGCGACCAGGTGGTCAGCGTCGTCCACAGCCGGCCGCCGAACATGGCGGGCATGAAGGAATAGAAGACGCGCAGCGTGGCGCCCGAGAGGCCGGGCAGGGCGGCCAGCCAGAAGAGCTGCTCGTTGCTGAAGGCGAAGCCGATGGCGGGCAGCTTGGCCACCACCACGGACCACACCATCCACACCGCGAAGGAGAGCAGCAGGCAGGGCACCGAGATCCACAGGTTGCGGCGCGCGATGCGGCGGCCGGCCGCGGCCCAGAAATCGGCGTCTTCCGGCCGCCAGTCACGGATGGCGCCGCTCGCGGCCAGCGCGCCCTGCTGGGCGGTGCCGTGGATCGGCTGCATCTCGGGCAGCTCGGGCAGGCTGCGTGCGGGCAGCCCGGCCTCGGCGGCGGCCTGCTCCATCCGGCGGATGGCCAGGTGCATCCACACCAGTGCGGCCGCGACGACAAGGAAGAGCAGCCAGAAGCAGCTCTGCCAGATGCCGGTGAGGTCGTTCAGCAGGCCGAAGGCGATCGGCAGCAGGAAGCCGCCCAGCCCACCCACCAGCCCGACCATGCCGCCCACCGCGCCCACGCGGTCCGGGTAGTAGATGGGGATGTGCTTGTAGACGGCGGCCTTGCCCAGGCTCATGAAGAAGCCGAGCACGAAGGCCACCACCATGAAGCCCACGATGCCGAGGCGGGCCGAGAACGCCACCGGGCCGCGGATGCCCTGGATGACATAGTGCGCGGGCGGGTAGGAGAGGATGAAGGCGCAGGCGACGCCGACGAGAAGCGACCAGTACATCACCCGCCGCGCGCCGTAGCGGTCCGACAGGTGGCCGCCATAGGCGCGGAACACCGAGGCGGGGATGGAATAGACGGCGCCGATCATGCCGGCGGTCTTGATGTCAAGCCCGTAGACGCCGATCAGGTAGCGCGGCAGCCACAGCGCCAGGGCGACGAAGCCGCCGAAGACGAAGAAGTAGTAGAGCGAGAAGCGCCAGACCTGGACATTGGCCATCGGCGCCAGCATCGCGGCCAGGGATTCCGGCCGGGCGCCCGCCGCGCGGCGGCGCTCCAGGTCCGGATCGTCGCGGGTGAGCAGGAAGAACAGCACTGCCGTGACGGCCAGCGCTGCCGCCCAGATCAGCGCCACGCTCTGCCAGCCATAGGCCACCATGACGCTGGGGGCGGCGAACTTCGTCACCGCCGCGCCGACATTGCCGGCACCGAAGATGCCGAGCGCGGTGCCCTGCTTCTCCTTCGGGAACCACTTGGCCACATAGGCCACGCCGACCGAGAAGCTGCCGCCCGAGAGGCCGACGCCGAGCGCGGCCAGCAGGAAGGTCGGGTAGTCGTAGGCGAAGGTCAGCAGCACCGTCATCGCGGCGGCCGAGAGCATGGTGAGGGTGAAGACCACCCGCCCGCCATACTGGTCGGCCCAGACGCCGAGGATGAGGCGGATCAGCGAGCCGACCAGGATCGGCGTGCCGACCAGCAGGCCGAACTGCGTGTCGGTCAGGCCCAGATCCTTCTGGATCTGGATGCCGATGATGGCGAAGATCGTCCACACGGCGAAGCAGACCGTGAAGGCGAAGGTGGACAGCCACAGGGCGCGGCCCTGATCGGCCGGGGCGACCGGAGCGGTCGTCATCTTGGAACTCCCCTTGCCAGGAGCGGATGGAGGGTTTCGGGGCCGTCGATCAGCGGATCGAGGGCGAAGCGGGCGCGGGCCGCCATGAGGTCCTCGGCGTGCAGGAGGTCTCCCTCCACGCGCAGGCCATGGCGGGCCACCGCGGCGAGGGAGCGGGAGAAGGTCTCCCGCGTCATGCCGAGCTCGGAGGCGATCAGGCGCTTCTCGGTGGGCAGGCGCGCCGCCTGGCCGGGCGGCGTGGCCTCGGCGAGGCGGAGCAGGTAGCAGCCGACCCGCTCCTCGGCCGAGCGCAGCCGCACATTCTTGGCGAGCTTCACCTGGCGGCGGAACTGCGCCGCCTGGCAGGCCAGCACAGCCAGGCAGAAGGCGTGGTCGGAGGCCACCGCCTCGCGGAAGATCTCGGCCTGGATCAGCAGCAGGCGCGCCTCGCCGAGCACGCGGGCCCGCAGCAGGTAGGGCTGGCGGTTCAGCACGGCAGCCGGCAGCAGCAGGTCGACCGGACGGACCAGCTCGACAAAGGCCTCCTCGCGGCCGCGGATCCCCAGCAGCTCGACGCTGCCGCCGATCAGGATCTGCGCGAAGCTCGGCGTCTCGGCCTGCTCGAACACCACGCTGCCGACCGGCAGCCGATGCAGGATCGCCAGGCTCGCCAGCCGGTCCAGGAGCGCCTCCGGCACGGCGCGCAGCCAGGGCGTGGCGGCCAGGGCCTCCCGGGGCGTCGCGGGCTCGGCGCCGCTCTCGGACAGGGCCGCCCCTGCGGTCTCCGCAGGGTCATGCGGCATCGTGGCATCCACCGAAGAGGTCTTTCGCTGTGCCGCGGAGCGCTGATCGTCGGGCCCGTCGGCGTGATTTGTATCAATCCAATTATGCATTTTGATCACTCCGGTTCCTTGACTCAGATCAATGAATGCCACGCCTGAGCTCATCCATAACCTGGGCACGCTTCGCGGTCCTCGCTGCCCGAGGCACCGCATACCGCAGGAAATCCAGGGATGAGCCACTTCCTTGACCGGCTGACCTTCTTCCGGAAGCAGGTCGACACCTTTGCCGACGGCCACGGGGTGGTCACCAACGAGCCGCGCGCCTGGGAGGACGGCTACCGCAAGCGCTGGCAGCACGACAAAGTCGTCCGCTCGACGCATGGGGTGAACTGCACGGGCTCCTGCTCGTGGAAGATCTACGTGAAGGGCGGCATCGTCACCTGGGAGACGCAGCAGACGGACTACCCGCGCACGCGCCCGGACCTGCCGAATCACGAGCCGCGCGGCTGCGCCCGTGGCGCCAGCTATTCCTGGTATCTCTACTCCGCCAACCGCGTGAAGCACCCGATGGTGCGCGGCCGCCTGCTGAAGCTGTGGCGCGAGGCGCGGGCGATCCGCACCCCCGTCGCCGCCTGGGCCTCGATCGTGGAGGATGCGGAGAAGCGCGCGAGCTACACGAAGAAGCGCGGCCTCGGTGGCTTCGTGCGCGCGGGCTGGGACGAGGTCAACGAGATCATCGCCGCCGCCAACGCCTACACCGCCAGGACCTATGGGCCGGACCGCGTGATCGGCTTCTCGCCGATCCCGGCGATGTCGATGGTCTCCTACGCCGCCGGCTCGCGCTACCTGTCGCTGCTTGGCGGCGTCTGCATGAGCTTCTATGACTGGTACTGCGACCTGCCGCCCGCCAGCCCAATGACCTGGGGCGAGCAGACCGATGTGCCGGAGAGCGCCGACTGGTACAATGCCGGCTACCTGATGCTCTGGGGCTCCAACGTGCCGCAGACGCGCACGCCGGACGCGCATTTCTACACCGAGGTGCGCTACAAGGGCACCAAGAGCGTCGTCGTCTCGCCCGACTACGCCGAGGCCACGAAGTTCGCCGATCTCTGGCTGCACCCCAAGCAGGGCACCGACGCGGCGCTGGCGCTGGCCATGGGCCATGTGATGCTGCGCGAGTTCTACCTCGACCGCACCGTTCCCTATTTCGACGATTATGCCCGCCGCTACACCGACATGCCGATGCTGGTGCGCCTGGTGCGGCAGGGCGACCGCTACGTGGCCGAGCGCCTGCTGCGCGCCGACGACTTCGTGGACGGGATGGGCGAGGCGAACAACCCCGCCTGGAAGACGGTGGCCTTCGACGCCGCCGGCAACCCGGTGGTGCCGAACGGCTCCATCGGCTTCCGCTGGGGCGAGCAGGGCAAGTGGAACCTGGAAGCCCGCGAGAGCGGCGGCACCGATGTCGCCCTGGCGCTGACGCTGGCGGGGCATGGCCCCACCGCGCGCGTCGCCTTCCCCTATTTCGGCGGCGCCGCCACCAACGGCTTCACGGCGACCGAGCACCCGGACGTGCTGGTCCGCAACATCCCCGTGCGCAACCTGCAACTGCGTGACGGCGAGGCGCTGGTCACCACCGTCTTCGACCTGCTCTGCGGCAATTACGGGCTGGACCGCGGCTTCGGCGGCGGCCATGTGGCGCATTCCTACGACACGGACGAGCCCTTCACCCCCGCCTGGGCGGAGCGCGTGACGGGCGTGCCGCGGCAACAGATCATCCATGTGGCGCGGGAATTCGCCTCCAACGCGGAGAAGACCAAGGGCCGTTCCATGGTCATCCTCGGCGCGGGGCTGAACCACTGGTACCACATGGACATGGCCTACCGGGGGATCATCAACCTCCTGGTCTTCTGCGGCTGCATCGGGCAATCCGGCGGCGGCTGGGCGCATTACGTCGGGCAGGAGAAGCTGCGGCCGCAGACCGGCTGGGCGCCGATCGCCTTCGCGCTGGACTGGAGCCGCCCGCCACGGCAGCAGAACTCCACCTCCTTCTTCTACGCCCACACCGGCCAGTGGCGCTACGAGACGCTCGGCGTCTCCGAGATCCTCTCGCCCACCGCGCCCGAGGGCGACTGGAGCGGCGCGCTGATCGACTACAATGTCCGCGCCGAGCGGATGGGCTGGCTGCCCTCCGCGCCGCAGCTCCGGCAGAACCCGCTGACCATCGCGGCCAGGGCGCGCGCGGCGGGGATGGAGCCCAAGGACTATGTGGCGCAGGCCGTGCAGTCCGGCGAGCTCGAGCTCTCCTGCCAGGACCCGGATGATCCGGCGAACTGGCCGCGCAACATGTTCGTCTGGCGCTCCAACCTGCTGGGCTCCTCCGGCAAGGGGCACGAGTATTTCCTCAAGCACCTGCTGGGCACCAGCCATGGCGTGCTGGGCAAGGATCTGGGCGAGGAAGGGCACGAGACGCCGCGCGAGGTGCGCTGGCACGACAGGGCGCCGGAGGGCAAGCTGGACCTGCTGGTGACGCTGGACTTCCGCATGTCCACCACCTGCGTCTATTCGGACATCGTGCTGCCGACGGCCACCTGGTACGAGAAGAACGACCTCAACACCTCCGACATGCACCCCTTCATCCACCCGCTCTCCGCGGCGGTGGACCCGGCCTGGGAGGCGCGCTCGGACTGGGAGATCTACAAGGGCATCGCCCGCAGCTTCTCCGAGGTGGCGCCCGAGGTGCTGGGGAAGGAAACCGACGTCGTGCTGACGCCGATCCAGCACGACACGGCGGGCGAGCTGGCCCAGCCCTTCGACGTGCAGGACTGGAAGACCGGCGCCGTGCCGCCCATCCCCGGCCGCACCATGCCGAGCGTGGCCGTGGTGGAGCGTGACTACCCGGCGCTGTACGAGCGCTTCACCTCGGTGGGCCCGCTGCTGGAGAAGCTCGGCAATGGCGGCAAGGGCATCGGCTGGGACACCCGGCACGAGGTGGAGTTCCTCCGTGCGCTGAACGGCACCGCGCCGAACGGCCAGCCCAGGCTCGACGCCGATCTCGACGCCATCGAGGCCATCCTGAGCCTGGCGCCGGAGACCAATGGCGAGGTGGCGGTAAAGGCGTGGGAGGCGCTCGGCCGCTTCACCGGCCGCGACCACGCGCATCTCGCGCTCCCCAAGGAGGACGAGAAGATCCGCTACCGCGACGTGCAGGCGCAGCCGCGCAAGATCATCTCCTCCCCCACCTGGTCGGGGCTGGAGAGCGAGAAGGTCTGCTACAACGCCGGCTACACCAACGTCCATGAGCTGATCCCGTGGCGGACGCTGACAGGGCGCCAGCAGCTCTACCAGGACCATCTGTGGATGCGCGGCTTCGGCGAGAGTCTCGTCACCTGGCGCCCGCCGGTCGACACCAAGGCCGTGGCCCCGGTGCGCGGCCGGCACGGCAACGGCAACCCGGAGATCGTGCTGAACTTCATCACGCCGCACCAGAAGTGGGGCATCCACAGCACCTATTCCGACAACCTGCTGATGCTGACGCTGAACCGCGGCGGCCCGGTGATCTGGATGAGCGAGGAGGACGCGAAGCGCGCCGGCATCGCCGACAATGACTGGGTGGAGGCCTACAACGCCAATGGCGCGCTGGTGGCCCGCGCGGTGGTCTCGCAGCGCGTCAATCCGGGGATGGTGATGATGTACCACGCCCAGGAGAAGATCGTGAACATGCCGGGCAGCGAGGTCACCGGCCAGCGCGGCGGCATCCACAACTCCGTCACCCGCGCGGTGCTGAAGCCGACGCACATGATCGGCGGCTACGCGCACCAATCCTACGGCTTCAACTACTACGGCACGGTCGGCGCCAACCGCGACGAGTTCATCGTTATCCGGCGCATGAACAAGGTGGACTGGCTCGAGGATACCGCCGCGAAGGAGATCGTGTGATGAAGGTTCGCGCGCAGATCGCGATGGTGCTGAACCTCGACAAGTGCATCGGCTGCCACACCTGCTCGGTGACGTGCAAGAACGTGTGGACCAGCCGCGAGGGCGTGGAATACGCCTGGTTCAACAATGTCGAGACCAAGCCCGGCATCGGCTACCCGAAGGACTGGGAGAACCAGAAGCGCTGGAAGGGTGGCTGGGTGCGCCGCGAGGACGGCCGGATCGAGCCGCGCATCGGCGCCAAGTGGCGCGTGCTGAGCAAGATCTTCGCCAACCCCGACATGCCGGAGATCGACGACTACTACGAGCCTTTCACCTTCGACTACGAGCACCTGCAGAAGGCGCCCGAGGCGAAGGCCATGCCGACCGCCCGTCCGCGTTCGCTGGTCAGCGGGCAGCGGATGGAGAAGATCGAGTGGGGACCGAACTGGGAGGAGATCCTGGGCGGCGAGTTCAGCAAGCGCAGCCAGGACGCCAATTTCGAGGGCGTGCAGAAGGAGATCTACGGCGCCTTCGAGAACACCTTCATGATGTACCTGCCGCGGCTGTGCGAGCACTGCCTCAACCCGGCCTGCGCGGCGGCCTGCCCCTCCGGCGCCATCTACAAGCGCGAGGAGGACGGCATCGTCCTGATCGACCAGGACAAGTGCCGCGGCTGGCGCATGTGCGTCTCCGGCTGCCCCTACAAGAAGGTCTATTACAACTGGTCCTCCGGCAAGTCGGAGAAGTGCACCTTCTGCTTCCCGCGCATCGAGGCAGGGCTGCCCACGGTGTGCTCCGAGACCTGCGTCGGCCGCATCCGCTACCTCGGCGTGGTGCTCTACGATGCCGACCGCATCGCGGAAGCCGCCTCGGTGCCGGACGAGGGCGATCTCTACGAGGCGCAGCTGAAGGTGTTCCTCGACCCCGCGGACCCGCGCGTGCAGGCGCAGGCGCGGCTGGACGGCATATCGGACGCCTGGCTCGAGGCCGCGAAGCACTCGCCCGTGTGGCGCATGGCGATGGACTGGAAGATCGCCTTCCCGCTGCACCCCGAGTACCGCACCCTGCCGATGGTCTGGTACGTGCCGCCGCTGAGCCCGATCCAGTCCGCCGCCGCCAAGGGTGACCTCGGTGCCGTGGGCGGCATCCCGGACGTGGCGTCGCTGCGCATCCCCGTCGAGTATCTGGCGAACCTGCTGACCGCCGGGCGTACGAAACCCGTGGAGCTGGCGCTGGAGCGGATGCTGGCCATGCGCGCCTACATGCGCGGCAAGACCGTCGATGGCGTGCTGGACGACAGCCTCGCCGAGCGTGTCGGCCTGACCGGGAACGACATCGAGGCGATGTACCGGCTGATGGCCATCGCCAATTACGAGGACCGCTTCGTCATCCCCACCGCGCACCGCGAGACGGGGGAGGATGCCTACCAGCTGCGCGGCTCCTGCGGCTTCTCCTTCGGCGATGGCTGCTCGGGCAAGACCGGCTTCAGCCTGTTCGGCGGCGGCAAGGCGCCCGGCAGTTCCCCGGGCAAGACCCCGATGGAGGTCGAGTGATGGCCCGCACCTATCGCGCTCTCGCGGCGCTGCTCTCCTATCCCACGGAGGCGATGCGGGCCGCCGCGCCGGAGATCGCCGCCGCGCTCGAGGCCGAGGCGATGCTGCCTGAGGCTTCCCGCACTGCGCTGGCGGCCCTGCTGCGGGATTTCGCCGCGCAGGACATCTATGCGCTGCAGGAGCGCTACGTAGACCTGTTCGACCGCGGCCGCGCCGTCTCGCTGCACCTGTTCGAGCATGTGCATGGCGAGAGCCGCGACCGCGGCCAGGCCATGGCCGACCTGATCGGCCTCTACGCGCAACACGGGCTGGAGATGGCGCCGGGCGAGCTGCCGGATTTCCTGCCGCTCTTCCTGGAGTTCCTCTCCCTGCTGCCGGAGGCCGAGGCGCAGGCGCTGCTGGCCGAGCCGGCCGCCATCCTGCGCGCGCTGGCCGGGCGGCTGGCGGCGCGCGATGCCGGCTATGCGGCGGTGATGGAGGCGGTGGCCACGCTGGCGCGGGCGCCGGCCACCGGCGCCTCGGCCATCCCGGACGAGGACCCGGATGATCTCGCCGCGCTCGACGCGGCCTGGGAGGAGGCGGCCGTCCGCTTCGGCCCCGGAGAGGCGCTGGACGGCTGTGGAACGGACCGGCTGCGCACCCGCCTGCGGGCGGCGACGCGCGACGCCGCGGCGGCCTGAGGAGGCACACACCATGGGCAACTGGATCAACAACGCCCTGTTCGGCTGGTATCCCTATGTCGCGCTGGCGGTCTTCCTGCTGGGCAGCCTGCTGCGCTTCGACCATGGGCAGTACACCTGGCGCGCCGGCTCCAGCCAGCTGCTGCGCCGGAAGCAGCTGCGGCTCGGCTCCAACCTCTTCCACCTCGGCATCCTCGTCATCTTCGGCGGCCATCTGGTGGGGCTGCTGACGCCCGTGGCGGTGTTCGACGCGCTCGGCATTGGCCATGGCTTCAAGCAGGGCATGGCGATGCTGGTGGGCGGCATCGCCGGCATCGCCTGCTGGATAGGCATCGCGCTGCTGGCGCACCGGCGGCTGCTGGACCCGCGCATCCGCGCCACCTCCAGCACCAGCGACACCGCCATCCTGCTGCTGCTCTGGGCGCAGCTGACGCTCGGCCTGCTCACCATTCCCGTCTCCGCCCAGCATATGGACGGGCATGAGATGGTAAAGTTCATGACCTGGGCGCAGGGCATCGTGACGCTGCAGCCCGGCGTGGCGGCGGAAGTCGCGGATGTCAGCCTGATCTTCAAGCTGCACCTGTTCCTCGGCATGACGCTGTTCGTCGTGTTCCCCTTCACCCGGCTGGTGCACGTCTGGAGTGCGCCCGTCTGGTATTTGGGCCGCACCGGCTACCAGGTCGTCCGCACGCGGCGCCCGGTGGCTCGCGCCATGGCCGATGCCACGCCGGCCGTGGCCGGCAGCACCGGGCGGAAGCCCGTGGCCGAGGCGCCTGCCCTGCCGGCCGGGGGGAACTGAGCCATGCGCCGCGTCACCCTCCGCGAGGCGGCGGCGGCGCCGCCGCCTGCCGTCGCCGTCAATGGCCATGTCATCGCGCATGCCGCCATCGCCCAGGAGGTGCAGCACCATGCCGGGGAGAGCGCCCGGCAGGCCTGGGATGCCGCCACGCGGGCGCTGGTCGTCCGTGCGCTGCTGGCGCAGCGCGCCCGGGCCCTGGGCGTGGTCGCCGCGCCCCAGCCGGGCGAGGGCCCGCGCGAGACGGAGGAGGAGCGGCTGATCCAGGCCCTCCTCCAGGCCGAGATCCGCACGCCGCAGGCCGATGAGGCGGCCTGCCGCCGCTACTACCAGGCCAACCCCGCCCGTTTCCGCGCCCCCGACCTGTTCGAGCCGGTGCACATCCTGTTCAAGGCCGCGCGCGGTGATGCCGCCGCCCATGCCGTGGCGGAGGCGCGGGCGCGCGCGGTGCTGGCCGAGGTGGCAGGCCACCCGGAGCGCTTCGAGGCCCTGGCCCGCGCCCTGTCGGACTGCCCCTCCGCCGCCGAGGGCGGCCGGCTGGGGCAGGTCGCGCGCGGCGAGACCACGCCGGAATTCGAGGCCGCGCTGCTGGCCCTGCGGCCGGGCGAGACCTGCGCCGCGCCAGTCTGCACCCGCTACGGCGTGCATGTGCTGCGGCTGGAGCGGAAGGTGGAGGGACAGGCGCTGCCCTTCGCGCAGGTGCGCGCGACGATCGCGCGCTACCTGGAGGAACATTCCTGGCGCCGCGCCGTCGCGCAGTATGTCGCCCTGCTGGCCGGGCAGGCCCGGATCGAGGGCTTCGACATGCCGGGCGCGGCGACGCCGCTGGTGCAGTGAGGAAAGGGGCCGCCATGCTCGGCGCAATTCTCGAGGGCCTGACCGATCCCGGCCGGGCCGAGGCGTTCCTCGCCATCGTCGGCCCCTCCGCGCTGCGGGAGCGCGTCGGGCAGGCGGCGCGGGCGGAAGGCGTGGCGGCCGGGCCGCTGCTGGCAGAGAGGGTCCGGCACCTGGTGGAGCATGGCGGCGAGGAGGTCTGGCTGGACCTGATGAGCGCCATGGCCGCCTCCCCGCAGCCCGCCGCCGCCGCGGTGGAGCGCCTGCTGCGCCAGGCCTTCCCAGATCCGGTGCGCGTCCGCATCACGCGGGTGCCGGCATGAACGCCATCACCCCCGGCTTCGCCCGCGCTGACCTCACCTGTCCCGGGGGCGGCATGCCGTTCGAGGAGGCGCGGGCGCGCGTCCTGGCCCTGGCGGAGGCGCCTCTGCCCGCCGAGACGGTGCCGCTGGAGGCATGCTGCGGCCGCATCGCCGCCGCCCCCCTGCAGGCCCGGCTCGACCTGCCCCGCTTCGACCAGTCGGCCATGGATGGCTACGCCATCGCCACGGGCGCGGCCCTGCCGGGCGCCTGGCTGCCCGTCGCCGGCCGGACGGCGGCGGGCGAGGCGCCGGGATGGCTGGCGCCCGCCACGGCCCACCGCATCCTCACCGGCGCGCCGCTGCCGGAGGGGGCGGACGCGGTGATCGCGCAGGAACATGTCGTCCTGCGGGAGGGTTTCGTCCAGCTGGCCGGGCTGCCGGCGCCCGGCACGAACCTGCGGCGCCGCGCCGAGGACATCGGCGCGGGCGAGGTGCTCATCCATCCCGGCACGCGGCTGGACTGGCGGCACGTCACCCTGCTGGCCGCGCAGGGCGTGGAGGCTGTCCCGGTGCGGCGCCATCCCCGGCTGGTGCTGCTCTCGAGCGGGCGGGAACTGCGCGGGACAGGCCAGCCCCTGGCGCCCGGGCAGATCCATGATTCCAACACGCCCATGCTCCGCGCGCTGCTGCGGAGCTGGGGCGTGGCGGTGCAAAGCCGCCCGGCCGTGGCCGACGAGGCCGGCGCCATGCGCGATGCCCTGCGCGCGGCTGCGGGCGAGGCCGACCTCGTGCTGACCACCGCCGGCATCTCGGTGGGCGACGAGGACCATGTCCGCGAGGCGCTGCGGGCGCTGGGCGGCGAGCTGGCGGTGCTGAAGGTGGCCATGAAGCCGGGCAAGCCGCTGGCGGCGGGGCGGATCGGCGATGCCCTCTTTCTCGGCCTGCCGGGCAACCCGCAGGCGGCCCTGGCCGGCGCGCTGGCTTTCCTCCGCCCGCTGCTGGCCCGCATGGCGGGGACGCCGGCACCCCGCCCCGTGGTGTCGCGCGCCGGCTTCGCCCTGCGCCGCAGGCCGGGGCGCGCCGAGTTCCTGCCCGTCCGCCTGCATAGCCGCGACGGCGTGCTGGAGGCGGCGCGCACGGGGCCGGACGGCTCCGGCCGGCTGTCGCCCCTGCTGGGCGCGTCCGGCCTGGCCTTCCTGGAGGCCGGGCTGCAGGAGCTCCGGCCGGGGGATGCGCTGGACGTGCTGCCCTTCGGCGCGGAAGGGGAGGCGCTGGCATGAGCGGCCCGACGCACGGGCCGGAAGGCCGCGCAACCCGCGCCGCCGCCCTGATCGCTCGCCGGATGGCGGCAGCCCCTCCGGCGCCACGCCCGGCAGGGCTGGACGAGGCCATGTTGGAGCGGCTGCTCCGCGCCTTCTACGCCGAAGCGCGGCGCGACAGGCTGCTCGGCCCGCTCTTTGCCGGGGTCACGGACTGGGAAGCCCATATCGCCCGGCTGCGCGATTTCTGGTCCTCCGTGGCGCTGATGAGCGGGCGCTACCACGGCCAGCCCATGGCCGCGCATGCGGCGATGGAGTTGCGGCCGGAACATTTCGCCCAATGGCTGTCGCTCTTCGGGCAGACGGCGGAGGCGGTCTGCGGACCTGCGGCGGCGGCCTACCTGATGGAGCGTGCACACCGGATCGCCCGCAGCCTTGAGCTGGGCATGGCCGTCCGCCGAGGGGAGCTGCCACGGGTGGCCCGCCGGGCGGGGGCTTCACCAACGGAGATATCCTCGCCATGAAAGTCTTCGGGATCATCGGCGGCTGCGCTGCCAAGGCAGGGCTGGCGCGCAGCCTCGTCGCCGAGCTGTCGGCGCGGGGGCTGCGGGTCTCCACCATCAAGCACGTGCCGGACGATGTCGACCTCGACAGGCCGGGCACGGGCAGCTGGGTGCAGCGCGAGGCCGGCGCGCAGGAGATCATCCTGGCCAGCGGCACGCGCCAGATCCTGATGCGCGAATTGCGGGGGATGGAGGCGGAGCCGGATGTCGATGCCCTGCTGGCGCGGCTGCTGCCGGTGGACGTGGTGCTGCTGGAAGGCTTCCGGCTCTCGCCCTACCCCAAGCTGGAGGCCGTGCGGGCGGGGCAGGACCGGCGTCTGCAGGCAATGGACGACCCCTCGGTTTGCGCCGTCACCGGCAGTGCGCCGGTGGCAGCGCCCGTGCCCTTCCTCCCCTCGTCCGACATCGGCGCGCTGGCGGATTTCGTGCTGGCGCAGGCGGCCGAGGCCTGCCGGGCACCGGGCCTGCCTGCCGTTGCCCCGGCCTAGGAGCGGCATCGTCATGGCACGGAGCAGCCACTGGCCTGACGCCTGCGATTGCAGCCAGCCCGGCCGGGCATTGCCTCCTTCCGCCGGCGGCCCGGCGCCGGGCAGCGCCGCCGGCGCCTCACCCGCCGGCCACGCGGCGCTGCGTCGCCTGGTGAGCGGCTTCAACCGGTTCCGGCACCAGCATTTCGAAGCGGATGAGGAACTCTACAGCCGCCTGCTGGAAGGCCAGCATCCGGAAGTGATGGTCATCGCCTGCTCGGACAGCCGCACCGACCCTGCGATCATCTGCGGCGCGCGCCCCGGGGACCTGTTCGTGGTGCGCAATGTCGCCGCCCTGGTGCCACCGCCGACGCCGGATCGCCAGCCCCATGGCACCGCCGCAGCCATCGAGTTCGGCGTCAGGGCGCTCGGCGTGCGCCATGTCGTGGTGCTGGGCCATTCCTTCTGCGCCGGCATACGCTGCCTGCTGGAACATGATCACGGGGCCGGGCGCTTCGAGTACGTCTCGGACTGGGTCGATGTGGTACGGACGGTGCGCGAGGAGATGGAGGGTCTGGTCACCGAGGCCGATCATGCTTCTGTCGCGCGCCAGGCTGAGCAGGCGGCAATCCTGGCAAGCCTGCGGAACCTCGTGGCCTATCCCTTCGTTGCCGAGCGTGTGGCGCAGAGGAACCTCATGCTGCACGGCTGGTACTTCCATTTCGGATGGGGGGTGCTTCAAGCGGCCGCCGGCCCCTGCGGACCGTTCATGCAACTCGATCCGGAGGAGCCGCCACGACCGGCCATATGCGGCTCCGGCATGGAGGGCCCGGCGAGTGTGGCAGCCCGAGGAATTTGACGCCCGGCCTTTCATGATCTGCAGGCGATGACAATGGGCCGGGCGCCTATCGGCGGGCATCCTGCCGTTGTTCATGGCGGTGGAGACATCAACGCGGCCGCCCGGTTTCTGGCCTCCGCTCGGCCCAGAGCGGCCGGGCGGACCAAGCCAGTGGATCGACCGGCCGACAATCCTACGCTGCCATCAGCGTGGGCAGTGCGGGGCCCTGGTCGAGCAGATCCATCGTCGCGCTGCCGAACACCAGGTTGTGCAGAGAAGCGTGGCGAACGGCCCCCATCACCATCATGTCGGCCTGGATCTCGCGTGCAACATCCATGACGGCGTGAACCACGCCGCGGCGGCCTCGTTGGACGGGGCGGAAGGTTGCGTGCGCGCCGTGACGCGCCAGCAGATGCACCAACTCGACCCCAGACTGGCCGGGCCGGAACTCCTTGTCATCCGTGACGCTCACAACGGTCACCTCGTCCGCCCGCTTGATGAACGGGAGCGCTCCGTGGACCGAGCGAACCGCCGCAGGCGAAGCATCCCAGGACAGGATGACGCGCGACGGGTAGGAGGAAGCGGCGTGGCCGGGCGGCACGAGCAGCAGCGGCCGCCCGGACAAGAAGATTCCGCCGGACACCACGAAGCGCTTACCGATATCGACGCCCGGGCCGAACGACGCGATTCCAAGGTCGCTGACCCGCATCTGGTCAGCAAGGACTTCACCGACCCCGTAGGCGAAGTTGCTGCGGCCACGCACCTCGAACCGGATTCCCCGCGAATCCAGAACCTTCTGGACATGCGCGGCCACCCTCTCCTCGCGGGAAATGAGGTCCTGATCAGTCAGGAAGGTCGTGTCCGCGCCGGATGCGTCGCGAAACGCGCCTGCTCCGAACACGAGTGCGGTCACATGCGCGGCGTGGGCCTCGGCGATCGCCATCGGCAGCGCAAGGCATGCGTCCACTGCTTCCGAAGCGCCGGGTTCGACATGGAGCGCAATTGTCGTGATAGCCACGGTGTCTTCTCCTCGGGATTGACGCGGCTCCTGTGCACCGCCCTTCTGCGAGGTGGGCACGCACACGGAAGCAGGCTGATCTTGGCAGCGGCGCCATCTGCCAGTCGGACCAGACCTGACCGTTACCGTTGCCTCATCGTCGGCCGGGTTCCGCGGAGCAGCCTCCAGGACGCTTACGCCTAGATGCATTCAATGATGCTCAAGCAGCATTGATGCATGTCAATCGCTCATTCCCATGCTCCGCCGATGGTGGAAGCAGGGCCTGGAATGGCCCCTGTTTCGGCGGGGCATCGGGCATAGCCGCCGAGGGCGCAGGCTTACGCCTATGCCGGCCGACCCGGCGCGCGTACAAATCATAGCTGGCTGCGACCGCTACAGTGCCGGGCAGAAGCTCCGGGCTTGCAAGGGTGTGAAGCGCCGCTTCACAGCAGGCTGGAGGCGGGCTCCATCGAGGAAGCCTTCTAGCGGGTCGGACCGCAAGGAGGCCTGCTGCCGCAGGGATTCGTGCTGCCGCCGGATGGCCCCCGGCGAAGCCCGCCGCCAAGGCCCGCAGCCCCCGAGGATGCCTGGACGAGTCCGACGCCGCCTGCGACTGCGGCGAGCGGGTCCGGGTGGCGTTCACCCTCGGCTGCCGCGGCCGGGAAGCCGTCCCCTTCGCCGATCCTGCCGGCGGCATCGACCCCGGAGCATGCCCGCAACCTGATGGTGGAGTCGGCCAAGCGCCGGTCCGGCCACATCAGCCCTGCCGGACCCGGCCGAATGCTCCGGCGGTCACGAGAGCTGCGGCATCGCCCGCGACATCTCGCGGATCACGCCGCCCAGAGCCCGCAGAGCAACAGCATGGCGAAAGCCTTCGTCCGGACCTTCAGGCGTGACGACGCTCGCCTCCGGCCCGGATTCCCAGGCTGTCCTCCACGCATTTCCGGCCTGGTTCACCCACCCGACGAGGCCACCCGTACAGCGCGCTCTGAGACCGCCCCCCCTCCCGGTTCACCGGTGCCACGTCAACGACATGACCCTGTCCGAGCATGTGGGGATGACAACACCGCCGGTGCCGTGGTGCCGGAGTGGCGGATCATCGCCGCCTCTGCTGCTCCACGTCGCGCACCGCGCCACGGGCGGCGCTTGTGGTCAGCGCCGCATAGGCCCGCAGCGCCGCGGAGACCTGCCGGTCCCGGTTCACCGGCTGCCAGGCCTGGGCTCCCCGCGCCTCCATGGCCGCGCGGCGGTGTTCCAGTTCCTCCTGGGGCACGGCCAGGCGGATGGCGCGGTTCGGGATGTCGATCTCGATCCGGTCGCCATCCTGCACCAGGCCGATCAGCCCGCCCTCCGCCGCCTCGGGCGACACGTGGCCGATCGACAGGCCGGAGGAGCCGCCGGAGAAGCGGCCATCGGTGACCAGGGCGCAGGCCTTCCCCAGCCCCTTCGACTTCAGGTAGCTGGTCGGGTACAGCATCTCCTGCATCCCCGGCCCACCCTTCGGCCCCTCGTAGCGGATCAGCACCACGTCGCCCGGCACGATACGGCCGCCCAGGATTCCCTCCACCGCCGCGTCCTGGCTCTCGAAGATCCGCGCCGGCCCGTCGAAGACCAGGATCGAGGCATCGACGCCCGCCGTCTTCACGATGCAGCCATCCTCCGCGAGGTTGCCGTAGAGCACGGCGAGGCCGCCATCGCGCGAGAAGGCATGCTCCGCGTCGCGGATCACCCCCGCCGCGCGGTCGAGGTCCGGCGCATCCCAGCGGGCGGACTGGCTGAAGGCCTCGGTGGTCGGGATGCCGCCGGGGGCCGCGCAGAAGAACTCCCGCACGCCGCGGCTCTCCGTGCGCTTCAGGTCCCACCGCGCGAGGGCCTCGCCCATGGTGGCGGCGTGCACCGTGCCGACATCGCGGGAGATCAGCCCGGCGCGGTCCAGCTCGCCCAGGATGCCCATGATGCCGCCGGCGCGGTGCACGTCCTCGACATGCACATTGGCCACCGCCGGCGCCACCTTGCAGAGCACCGGCACGCGGCGCGAGAGGCGGTCGATGTCGCGCATGGTGAAGTCGATGCCGCCTTCCTGCGCCGCCGCGAGCAGGTGCAGCACGGTGTTGGTGGAGCCGCCCATGGCGATATCCAGCGTCATCGCGTTCTCGAAGGCGGCGAAGGTCGCGATGTTGCGGGGCAGGGCGGCGGCGTCCTCCTGCTCGTAGTAGCGGCGGGCGAGGTCGACGATCAGCCGCCCGGCCTCCAGGAACAGCCCGCGCCGGTCCGCATGGGTGGCCACCACCGTGCCGTTGCCGGGCAGCGCCAGGCCCAGCGCCTCGGTCAGGCAGTTCATGGAGTTGGCGGTGAACATGCCGGAGCAGGAGCCGCAGGTGGGGCAGGCCGAGCGCTCGATCACCGCCACCTCGGCGTCGGTGATGTCGCTGTCGGCGGCGGCGATCATCGCATCGACCAGGTCGACCGAGCGCCGGACGCCGCGATGGACGACCTTGCCCGCCTCCATCGGGCCGCCGGAGACGAAGACCACCGGGATGTTCAGGCGCATCGCCGCCATCAGCATGCCGGGCGTGATCTTGTCGCAGTTGGAGATGCAGACCAGCGCGTCGGCGCAGTGCGCGTTGACCATGTACTCGACGGAATCCGCGATCAGCTCGCGCGAGGGCAGGCTGTAGAGCATGCCGCCATGGCCCATGGCGATGCCGTCATCGACCGCGATGGTGTTGAATTCCTTCGCCACGCCGCCGGCGGCCTCGATCTCCCGCGCCACCAGCTGGCCGAGGTCCTTCAGGTGCACATGGCCGGGCACGAACTGGGTGAAGGAATTGGCGATGGCGATGATGGGCTTGCCGAAATCGCTGTCCTTCATGCCGGTCGCGCGCCAGAGGCCGCGCGCCCCCGCCATGTTGCGGCCATGGGTGCTGGTGCGGGAGCGATAGGCCGGCATGGGAACCCCGAATCTGTTGAGCGGCGCAGCGGTAGCTTGCCGCGTTCAGGCTGTGAAATATATTTCAGAGGCCCGATTAGGTCGCAAGGCGTATCACCGATGGACGTCCGGCAACTCCGGCATTTCATGGCCGTGGCGGAGACCCTGCATTTCGGCCGCGCGGCGGAGCGCCTCGGCATGACGCAGCCGCCGCTCAGCCAGTCCATCCTGTCGCTGGAGCAAGCGCTGGGGGCAGCGCTGTTCACCCGCACGAAACGCACCGTCTCCCTCACGCCGTTCGGCGCGGCATGGCTGCCCCATGCGCGGGCCGCGCTCGAGCGGATGAACGCGCTGCCGGAGATCGCCCGGCGCCTGCGCGAGGGCGAGGCGGGGCGGCTGGAGCTCTCCTTCATCAGCACGGCGGATTACAGCATCCTCCCCGACCTGGTCCGCCGCTACGCGCAGCTCTGCCCCGGCGTCGAGATCGTGCTGACGGAGGCGACCAGCGACGTCCAGATCGCCGCCCTCCTGGCCGGGCGGCAGCATGCGGGCCTGATCATCCCGCCATCCGACATGGCGCTGCCGGACGCCTTGCGCTACCGGCCACTGGTGTCGGAGCCGCTGGTCATGGCCCTGCCCGAGAGCTGGCTGCGGGAGGGGCGCCTCTCCCTCGCCGCGGGGCGCCTGCCGCCGGAGGCGCTGGCCGGGCTTCCCCTGGTCATCTTCCCGCGCCGCTCGGCGCCGGCCTTCCATGATCTCGTGACCGGCTATTTCGCCGCGCATGTGGGCGGCGCCCATGTGGTGCAGGAGGCGATCCAGATGCAGACGATCATCAGCCTCGTCTCGGCCGGCATGGGGGTCGCCATGGTGCCGGCCTCGCTGCGCAACCTGGCGCGGGCGGGGGTGCGCTACGTGGACCTGGCAGGGCCGGCGCCCTGCCTGGAGACCGGGATCGTCTGGCGAGGCGGCGACACCTCCCCGACCCTGGAGCGCTTCCTCGCGGTCGCGCAGGCGGGCGCGGTGCCCTGACCGCGCCCTGGCGCCGCATCAGGCCGTCACGCTGTTCAGCTCCGTGCGGAAGGCGGCGGCGCGGCGGTGGCCTTCCAGCCCCTCGCGCGCGCTCTGGCGGATGGCCGGCGGGGCCACCACCGCCACACCGGCCGGCTCCAGCCACTGGTGGGTGCACACCTTGAGGTAGGAGCCGACCCACAGCCCGCCGGTGTAGCGGCCGGCCCCCAGCGTCGGCAGGGTGTGGTTGGTGCCGCAGCACTTGTCGGAATAGACCACGCTGGCCAGCGGCCCGATGAACAGCGAGCCGTAGTTGCGCAGCTGCCGCGCCGTGGCGTGCGGGTCGCGCGTGTGCACCTGCAGGTGCTCGGCGGCGATGCGGTCGGAGCAGGCGAGCATCGCCGCCGTATCGGCGCAGAGGACCACCTCGCCATAGTCCCGCCAGGCCTGCCCGGCGACGCCCGCGGTGGAGAGATCGGTCAACTGGCGCTCCACCTCGGCGATGGTGGCCTCGGCCAGGGCGCGGTCGGTGGTGATCAGGCCGACGCGCGTCATCACGTCATGCTCCGCCTGGGCCAGCAGGTCGGTCGCGATCATGCGCGGGTCGCCCGTCTCGTCGGCCACCACGTAGATCTCGCTCGGGCCCGCGAGCTGGTCGATGCCCACCGTGCCGAAGACCTGCCGCTTCGCCTCGTTCACATAGGCGTTGCCGGGGCCGAAGATCTTGTCCACCGCCGGCACGCTCTCGGTGCCATAGGCCATGGCGGCGATCGCCTGCGCGCCGCCGATGCGGAAGATGCGGTCGGCCCCCGAGAGGTGGCAGACCGCCACCATGTCCGGGTGCGCGGTGGGCGGCAGGCAGGCCACCACCTCGTCGCAGCCCGCCACGCGCGCCGGCACGATGGTCATCACCGGCGCCGAGAGCAGCGGGTAGCGCCCGCCCGGCACATAGGCGCCCACCCGGGCGATGGGGATGACGCGGTGGCCGAGATGCAGCCCCGGCAGCACCTCGGCCTCCAGCGGCAGCATGGTGGCGCGCTGGCGCTCGGCGAAGTCCCGCACGCGGGCGATGGCGAACTCGGCATCCTCGCGCGCGGCGCCGTCCATGCGCGCCACGGTCTCGGCGCGCTCGGCGGCGCTGACCTCGAAGCGCTCGAGGTCGGACTTGTCGAAGGCACGGCCGTAGTCGCGCACCGCCGCGTCGCCACGGGCGCGGACATCCTCCAGCACGGTCTTCACCGTGCCGGCCAGCGCGTCATTGTCCTGGAAGGAGTTGCGCCGCGCCGCCTTGAGGTAGGTCAGCGAGTCATCGGGGAAGGGCATGCCAGTGTTCCGGTTGTGGGCGGTGCGCGGCGCGGGTCAGACGCGGCGGACGTTCCAGGGGTAGCGGACGGAGCCGCCCAGCACGCCCTGCAGGTCGGCGCGGTAGGCGGTCTTGGGGAAGTAGATGCCGAGCGGCAGGCTCGGCACGTCGCGGAGCGCCAGGGCGTGGGCCTCGCCCATCAGGCGCTCCCGCTCGGCATCGGCGGTGGCCGAGAGCCATTCGGCGGTCAGCCGCTCCATCTCCGCGCTCTCGTACCAGCCGGGCCAGCCGGCGGCGCCTTCGCCGCGGATGGTGGTGTTCAGCACCGGGTTGGAGATGGCGATGCCGGGCCAGGTGCTGTGGTAGATGCTCCAGCCGCCCTGGTCGGCCGGCGCCTTGGAGAGGCGGCGCTGCAGCAGCGTGCCCCAGTCCATGTCCTGCAGGTCGACGTTCAGCCCGGCCCGGCGCAGCCGGTCGGCGGTGACGAGGCCGAGCGGGGCGATGGCGGCGCTGTCGGCGGCGTTGATGATGACCACCTTCTCGCCGGCATAGCCGGTGCGCTTCAGCGCCTCGGCCATGCGGGCCGGGTCGCCGGCGAGGCTGCCGAAATCCTCGCGCCCCAGCTCCTCGACGCCCGGGATGGTGCAGGGGAACATCGCCTTGCACTCGCGCCAGTCCTGGCTGTTGCCGCCGGTGACGGTGGCCAGGTAGTCCGGCTGCTGCACCACGGCCATGACGAAGCGGCGCAGCGCCGGGTTGTTGAAGGGCGCGACGCTGTGGTTGAAGCGCATCACCAGCTCGGTGCCGAGCGGGTCGGCATTCTCCACCTTCACCTGCCGGCTGCGCGCCACCAGCGGCTCGAGGTCGGCGGGCAGGTTCTCCACCCAGTCCACCTCGCCCTGCTGCAGCGCCGCGACGCCGGTGGCCTTGTCGGCGATGATGCGCCACTCGACGCGTTCGAAATTCGCCACCTTGCCGCCGGAGGTCCATTCCGGGGCGCCCGCGCGCGGCTTGTAGCCGTCGAAGCGCGCATAGGCGACGAGATTGCCGGAATCCAGCTCATCGGCCAGGAAGCGGTAGGGGCCGGAGCCGACCATCTCGGTGATGGGCTGGTCCGGCGCCGCGCGGGCCAGCCGCTCCGGCATGATGAAGGCGGGCGAGGAGTGCGGCTTGCCGATGGCGTCCAGCAGGCGCGGGAAGGGGCGCTTCAGGTGGATGCGCAGCACGCGGTCGTCGCTGCTGTCGTAGCGGTCCACCGCGGCGCCATAGGCGCGGCCGAAGGTGTCCCGCCGGCTCCAGCGCTCCAGGCTGGCGGCGCAGTCGGCGGCGCGCACCGGCGTGTCGTCGTGGAAGCGCAAGCCCTCGCGCAGGCGGATGCTCCAGACGCGGCCGTCATCGCTGACCGAGGCACCCTCGGCCATCTGCGGCTGCGGGCGCATCTTCGCGTCCACGCCATAGAGCGTGTCGAACACATGGTAGCCATGCTGCACGGCGACGAGGGCGGTGGAGAAGACCGGGTCGAGCGAGACGAGGTCGGTGGACGGCACCAGGCGCAGCGTGGCGGCGCGCCGGCTCTGCGCCAGGGCAGGGCGGGCGAGGGTGGCGCCGGCCAGCGGCAGGGACGCTGCGGCCAGCATCAGGTTGCGGCGTCTCAGGCTCATTCTTGGTTCCTCCGGTTGCGGTCAGCCTCCACCGCGTCGTCGTCGCGGCGCTTGCCGGCAGTCTGGCAGAGTTTCCGCGCCGGAAGGCCGACCTGGGCCGGGGTGATGAGAATACTGAACAGCGGGGAAAGGGAGCACCCCTGCCGCTGCTGGCTTCCCTGGGGCGGGTGGAAGGGCCTTGTCGAGCATTCTGACCGGCTCCACCCTGGCCGCGGGCAGAGGTAAAGGAGGGACGGGCATGGCCATGGTGGGGGCGAAGCTGCGGGCGCTGCGGCAGCGCCGTGGTCTCGGCATGCGGGAGCTGGCGCTGCGCTCGGGGGTGTCGCACTCGGCCATCTCGCTGATCGAGCGGGAGCGGATGAGCCCGTCGGTGGACACGCTGGGCGCCATCCTGGCGGCGCTCGGCACCACCTTCTCCTCCTTCTTCGCCGACCTGGAGAGCGGATTGCCGAGCCGTCCCTTCTACAAGGCCGAGGAGCTGGCCGAGATCGGCCGCGCCGACCGCATCTCCTACCGGCTGGTGGGCATGGACTACCCCAACCGCCGCATGCTGATGCTGGCCGAGCGCTACGCGGCCGGCGCCGAGACGGAGCTGATGATCACGCACAATGCCGAGGAGGCCGGCATCGTCACCCGCGGCGCGGTGGAGGTGACGGTGGAAGGCCGCAGCCAGGTGCTGCGCCAGGGCGACGCCTATTATTTCGACAGCCGCCTGCCGCACAGCTTCCGCAATGTCGATCCCGGCGTCAGCGAGATCGTCAGCGCCATCACGCCGCCCACCTACTAGAGCGCGGCTCTGGCGGCCGGATGGGCAGGATAGTGGCCAGCCCGGCCGCCCCCGCTTGCGCGGCCCGCCTTGCCGGGCTGTCCTGCCACGACAGAACAAACTCCCGCGCGGCACGGCCGGCACGGGACAGGAAGCGGAGACGGGCAATGGGCAGAAGACGGATCCTGGCAGGCGGCATCGCGCAGGAATCGCACAGCTTCAACCCGGTGCCGACGGGGCGGGAGCGCTTCAACATCCAGTCCGGCGCCGCCGCCATCGCCGGCGCGCGGGGCAGCAACTCGCTGCTCGGCGGCATCCTGGACGCGGCGGCCGAGGCGGATGTCGAGGTGATCGTGCCGACGCTGTTCCGTGCCCAGTCCGGCGGCCCGGTGGAGGATGCGGTCTTCGCCGAGATGCGCGACATCCTGTGCGACGCGGCGCGGCGCGGCGATTTCGACGCCATCGTCCTGCCGCTGCATGGCGGCATGCTGACGCCGACGCTGCACGACCCCGAGGGCGCGCTGATGACGGCGCTGCGCGCCATCACCGGCCCGGACCTGCCGATGACGGCGGCCTTCGACCTGCACGCCCATGTCACGCCCGAGATCCTCGACACCTGCGACCTGCTGGCCGGCTACCTGACCAACCCGCATGGCGACCAGGGGGCCACCGGCCGCCGCGCCACCCGCGCCGTGCTCGACATCCTCTCGGGCCGGCTGCGCCCGGTCCTCTCCGCCGTGCACGTGCCGATGCTGACGCTCGGCAACGACCGCACCGACGAGGAGCCGCTGCAGGGCCTGCAGGCCCGCGCGCGGGCGGCGGTGGAGAGCGGCGCGGCCTATGACGTCTCAATCTTCAACGCGCAGCAGTTCCTCGACGTGCCGGGGCTGGGGCAGTG
Organism: Roseomonas sp. TS2; assembly: GCF_058833935.1. NCBI lineage: Bacteria > Pseudomonadati > Pseudomonadota > Alphaproteobacteria > Acetobacterales > Roseomonadaceae > Roseomonas > Roseomonas sp. TS2. The sequence goes on from NZ_JCACVY010000011.1 coordinate 52,326, forward strand.
GGTGCTCGCCTATGGCAACGGCCGCGATGCCGCGCCGGACGCCCTGGCCCTGGACCTGGCGCAGAGCCTGTGGGACCAGCGCCGGGCGCTGATCGGCACCTACCCCTCGCTGGAAGCCTGCCTGGACCGGGCGGAGCAGGGCACGCCCCGGCCGCTGATCCTGGGCGACCAGGGCGACCGCGTGGCCGGCGGCGGCCCCGGCGACAGCACCCATGTCCTGCGCGCCCTGCTGGCCCGGCCGAAGCTGCCCCCCGCCGTCGTGCCGCTGACCGACCCCGAGGCGGTGCGCGCCTGCCACGCCGCCGGCCAGGGCGCCCGCGTGACCCTGACGGTCGGCGGCCGCCACTCCACCGTGGCGCCGCCGCTGGAGGTGACCGGCGAGGTGCTGGGCCTCGGCACCGAGGCGCATGTCACCTATGACGGCCCGGCCGATGCCGGCTACAAGGCGCGGCTTGGCGCCTATGCCCTGCTCGGCCTGGGCAATGTGCAGGTGCTGCTGACCGACCAGCCCTATTCCTATCTCGACCCCGACTATTTCCGCGCCATGGGGGTGGACCCGGCGCGGATGGGCGTGGTCGTCACCCGCTCCGGCTACCACTTCACGCTGAACTTCGCGGCGACGGGCGAGTGCATCACCGTCGACACGCCGGGCATGACCTCCTACCGGGTGCAGGAGCTGCCCTTCACCGTGGCACGCCCCTTCTTCCCGCTCGACGAGATGGACTTCGCCCCCGCCCTGCACGCGCATCGCAGCCGGGCCGGCTAGGCCCGGCCCGCCGCGGGCTCAGCGCATCAGCCCGCGGCGCTCCATCCAGCCCTGGATGCGCGCGGCGACCTCGTCGCTGTTGCGGTCCATCATCAGCATGTGGCTGTTGCCGCGCACCCCCTCGGCGGGAAGGTCCAGGATGTCGGCCGTGCCGCCGGCATCGCGGATGGCGCCGGCCCAGCGCTCGACATTGCCGCGGATGCGCTGCCAGAACGGCGAGTCCCCGAAATGGTCGCCCCAGACGATCAGGTGCGGCACGTCCTTCAGCGGCGATGCGTCGGTCATCGCGGAGGGCGTGCCGGAGGGCTCGATGGCGATCACCGCCCGCACCTTGCCGGGCGCCGCCAGCGCGGCGTTGAAGGCGAAGTTGCCGCCCTGGCTGTGCACGACGATGACGCAGGGGCAGACCTTCTCCACATAGTCGTTGTAGGCCGCCTGGATCTGGCTGTCGGTGGTCGACCAGCGCGGCACCGACTGCCGCGCGAAGGCATCCCACGCCGCGACCGGAAAGAGGGTGTCCGGAAAGGCCTTGCGGCGGGCGGGGTCGCGGCTCCAGCCCTCCTGCGGGCCGACGCGGAACAGGCCCCAGCCCTCGCCCATGGTGCGGAAGACCGGCTCGCCGGCGAAGATTTCCGGGTAGCGGGCCCAGCCCGCCCGGCCGCGCTCCACCGCGTCGCTGACATAGACGTCGTGGCCCTGCCGCAGGAAGTACATCTGCCAGCCCGGCCGCCCGTCGGGCGTCGTCTCCCAGGTGACGCCGGTCAGCCCGCCGCCATGCCAGAGCAGGAGGGGCTGGCGCGCGCGCGGCGCCGCCAGCTTCACATACTGCGCGTACATCCCCTCGACCATGAACTCGCCATTGGGATCGACCCGGATGGGCGGCGCGCCGGGGGAGGGCACCATCTCGCGCACCGGCATACCGTCCAGCGCGCGGACCCGGCCGCCGACATGCAGGCTGCCGATCTCGCGCACCTGGAGTGGCGGGGCGGAGGTGGGCGGGGTGGCGGTGGAGGGAGTCTGGGCCTGCGCGGCGCCGATGCCGAGCGCGAGCGCGAGAACGGCCAGATGATGCTTCAACGTTTTTCCTCCCGGTTGCCTTGGGGCGGAGGCTAGCAGCGCCGCCGGCGGGGCGGGAGCCCGGCGCCGCTCACCCCTGCGTGCCCGGCGCGGCGGCGCAATTCCGGCGAGCGGAATCGCCGCCTTGCGGCGGCGGGACCGGCATGACCCATACTTCGTTCCGCTGCCCCACCGGCACTGCGCCGCTCCGCCGGCCAGGGCGTGCCGGATGGCGCGCCAGGGGGGCCAGACGCACAAGCATCCGGGGAGTTGCTTCATGACAGACGAACCCGTCCGTGTTCGCGGACCCTTCGCCCGCATCGGCGCCGCGGCCTGTGGCGCCCTGCTCCTCGCCGCGCCGGCCGCGGCCGAGACGCTGCGGATCGGTGTCGGCGCGCCCGCCACCTCGCTCGACCCGCATTTCCACAACAACGGGCCGAACAACGCCCTGACCATGCACCTGTTCGACCGGCTGGTGGAGCGCGACGCGCGCGCCCGGCCGCAGCCCTCGCTGGCCGAGAGCTGGACGCAGCTTTCGCCGACGCTGTGGGAGTTCCGGCTGCGCCGCGACGCGACCTGGCATGATGGCCGCCCCTTCACCGCCGACGACGTGCTGTTCAGCTTCGAGCGCGCGCCGGCTGTGCCGAACAGCCCTGGCGGCTTCGGCGCCTTCCTGCGCATGATCGCGCGCGCCGAGGCGGTGGACGCGCACACGCTGCGGCTGCACACGCGCCAGCCGCACCCGCTGCTGCCGGTCGATCTCGGCTCGGTCAGCATCATCGCCCGCCATGCCGCCTCCGGCGCCGGCACCGAGGACTACAATGCCGGCCGCGCCACCATCGGCACCGGCCCCTACCGCCTGGGCGAGTACCGCGCCGGCAGCGCCGCCGTGCTGCTGCGCAACGACGCCTACTGGGGCGGCGCCGAGCCGTGGAGCCGCGTCGACTACCGCTTCCTGCCGAATGACGGCGCGCGCACCGCCGCGCTGCTCGCCGGCGATGTCGACCTGATCGACCAGATCCCCACCAGCGACCTGGCGCGGCTGCGGCGCGACCCCGGCGTGACCGTCAGCGAGGTGACCAGCCTGCGGACGATGTTCCTGGCCCCCGTCTACTCGATCGACGGCAACCACCCGCAGGTGACCGACCATGCCGGCCGTCCGCTGCCGGAGAACCCGTTCCGCGACCCCCGCGTGCGCAAGGCGCTGTCCATGGCCATCCAGCGGGACGCGCTGGCCGAGCGCGTGATGGAGGGCGCGGCGCGGCCCACGGGGCAGTGGCTGCCGGAGGGTGCCTTCGGCTACAACCCGGCCGTGCAGCCGACGCCCTACGATCCGGAGGCCGCCAAGGCCCTGCTGGCCGAGGCCGGCTATCCCGAGGGCTTCCGCCTCACCATCGCCACGCCGAACGACCGCTGGCCGAACGATGCCCGACTCAGCCAGGCCGTGGCGCAGATGTGGACCCGCATCGGCGTCCGCAGCGGGGTGGAGGCGCTGCCCTACGCCGCCTTCGTGCCGCGCCGCACCCGGCAGGAGCTGCCAATGCAGATGGCCGCCTGGGGCAGCTCCACCGGCGAGGCGATCAACTACCTCGTCTCCATCGCCGGCACCTACGACCGCGCGCGGCTGAGCGGCGCGGCCAACATGTGGCGCTACTCCGACCCGAAGCTGGACGAGATGACGGCCAGGGCCGCCGCCACGCTGGACGATGCCGGGCGCGAGGCGCTGCTGCGCGAGGCGGTGGCCTACTACGCCGAGACCATGCCCTACATCCAGCTGGTGCAGCTCACCACCAGCTGGGGCGTGCGCAAGGGCCTGACCCATGAGCCGCGGATGGACGAGCGCACCGTGGCCATGGGCGTCCGGCCGGCGCCGCGCTGAGGCGCCGGCCCGGCCGCGGCCTCAGGCCATGACCGGCCGCAGCGTCTCCAGCAGCCAGCGGGCGAGCGC